>JAPUIN010000268.1 GCA_027297005.1 Acidobacteriota bacterium | reverse complement strand
CTCCCGATCGAGCGTGTCCTTGATCTCCCGCGCCAGTTCCTCGATCTCCTCCCTCGTCGCGTGCCCCTCCTCGACGAGGAACTTTTCCAGCCTGTCGAGGGGATCGAGCTTCCGCCAGGCCTCCAGGAGATCGCGGGGCACATAACGCATATCGTCATGCTCGGCGTGCCCCTTCATCCGGAAGGCGCGACATTCGATGAGCGTCGGGCTACCGTCCCGGCGGCCGCGCGCCACCGCTCTGCCGGTCGCCTCGATGACGGCGAACAGATCCGTGCCATCGACCACCTCGGACGCCACGCCGTAGGCCGGCCCCCGCTCCGCCAGGCTCCGGACGGCGAACTGCCGCGGCGCCGGCACCGAGTAGGCGTAGCCGTTATTCTCGACGATCAGGATCAGCGGGATGTCGAGGACCGCCGCCAGGTTGAGCCCTTCGTGGAAGTAGCCGGTCGAGCTGCCGCCGTCGCCGATGTAGGTCAGGGCCACTCTCTTCTCGCCGCGCATCCGCGCCGCCAGACCGGCCCCGACCATCACGGGGATCAACGTCCCGAGGTGGCTGATCGGTCCGATCAGCGCGCGCTTCCGGACGTTCCCGAAGTGCAGCGTTCCATCCTTACCGCGGGTCGGGCCATCCATGCGTCCGAGAAACTGCAGGAAGAGGTCGCCGGGCGTCACACCACGCACGAGCAGGGAACCGATGTTGCGGATCATCGGGGCGAGCAGATCGTCCGGGGCCAGAGCCCAGGCCGTGCCGACAGAGATCGCCTCCTGCCCCAGGCTGCTGTAAAAACCCCCGACGATGTGGCCCTGCCGATAGAGCGCCGAAAGCTTCTCCTCGACGGAGCGATTGAGACGGAGGAGGCGATGCAGTTCGCGGATCTGAGCGCGAGGCATCCCGGCTGCGCGCAACGGGACGACGGGCGGGGGAAACATCCCGCGCATGGTCTCGTCGGACAGCCTTCCCCTGATCTCCCGATCAGGGAAGACGCGCGTGTCGTCTTTTTTCATGCGATCCGGGCTCCGCGCTTCAGAGGTGGATCCCCCGAGCGTGGAGATTGAGGGCGGCCTCCGCCATGGCCTCGGACAGCGTTGGATGAGCGTGAATAGCGTGGAACATCTCCTCGACGGTGGACTCCAGCCGCAGAGCGACGCTGGCCTCAGCAATCAGCTCGGTCGCCCTCGGCCCGACGACGTGGATCCCCAGCAGTTCGTCGTACTTCTCGGCGCCGACGATCTTCACAAATCCTTCCGTCGCCCCGAGGATCGAGGCCTTGCCGACCGCTGCGAAGGGGAATCGACCCGTGCGCACCTGGTGCCCGCGGGAGCGCGCGGCCGACTCGGTCAACCCGATGCTCGCCACTTCCGGATCGCAGTAGGTTGCGCCCGGCATCCGCGTGTAGTCGATCGGCCGCGGGTTACGGCCGGCGATCGACTCCACCGCGACGATCCCCTCATGCGAGGCGACGTGCGCCAGCTGCTGCGTCGGGAGCAGATCCCCGATGGCGTAGACCCAGTCCTCGCCGGTCCGCATGCGTTCGTCGACGCGTACCGTCCCGCGATCGAGCTCCACCCGGGTTCCTGACAGCCCGAGATCGGCGCTGGCCGGGGTGCGCCCCACCGCCACGAGCAGGACGTCGGCCTTGAGCCTTTCCTTCGCACCTTTCCCGTTGCGCACCTGCAACTCGGCGCCCCGCGCGCCGATCTTCACGTCGTCGACGCGGGTTGAGGTGCGCACGTCGATGCCGCGCTTCTTGAAGACCCTCTGGACCTCCGCGGACACATCATCATCCTCCACCGGCAGCACGCGCGGCAGCATCTCGAGAAGAGTGACGGCGCTGCCGAAACTTCTGTAGATCGAGGCGAATTCCGCACCGACCGCCCCCGCGCCGAGGACGAGAAGGCTCTTCGGCACGAACTCGAGCGCCAGCGCTTCGGTACTCGTCAGGACTCGATTGCCATCGACCTTCAGCCCCGGCAGCATCTTCGGCGTCGAGCCGGTCGCCAGAATGACGTTGCGCGTCTGGATCGACTGGCTCTCACCCCCGGTCTTCGTGACCTCGACGACACCGCGCCCTTTCAGACGGCCGCGACCACGCACGACGGTCACGCCGTTCTTCTTCATCAAGCTCTCAATGCCGCGAGCCAGACGGCGGACAATATCCGACTTGTGCTTGTGCACGCCGGCCAGATCAAGGCGGACGTCTCCGGTCTTCACTCCGAAGCGGGCCGCTTCGCGGGCCATATCGAGAACCTCGGCACTGTAGAGGAGCGCCTTGGTGGGGATGCACCCCACGTGAAGGCATGTGCCGCCCAGCCCGGACGATTTCTCGACGAGCGCCGTCTTGAGTCCGAGCTGCGCAGCCCGGATCGCGGCCACATATCCTCCGGGACCTGAGCCGATGATGGTGAGATCGTACGCCTGTCTCTCGGCCACCAGGAATCCCCCTCTCGCGTCCTCCCGGGCGCTCACGGTCTTCTTCTCCAAGGGGCACGCCCCGCTCCGAGGACGCTGCCGCTGAACCAAGAACTCACTTCCGGGAGGCGCGTCGGATTATAACAACCCGTTTCGGAGGGGGTCAATTGACCGCCCGCCGTCTCCCTCGCGACTCACCCCGCCGCCGCGGCGAGAACCGGATCACGCTCCTCGGGGTGCTCCTTAGAGCCAGAGCGATCGACGCACCTCTTCGGCGGTCTCTCTCGGGAAAGGAGCCCGGGCGGCGCAATCGAGATTGATTCTTCCCCCGAATCCGGAGAAGTGGCCCGTCCATTGTGAACCGGCCGCTGGCATCTTCTCTCCCTTTCGCCGTCCCGGCTGTCCCGAACATCATACACTGCGGGAGCACAGCCCCCGGCGCGCGGGTCTCGGCTCGTGGGGTTATAATCGGGTCGATCCGAGTCGGAACCCCGTCGGAAGAGAGAGGAATGAGCCACATCACTCAGGAGCAAGCTCACGAGGCCTTCCTGTCATCACCCCCACAGGTGACGATCACGAACGCGTTCGCGCGGCCGTTCGACAATGTCGTCGCCACGGCGCGCACCTGTTACTCGGGCGGCGGCATCGTCGGGACGGACCAGATCCTGGGCGATCCCTCTGCTCCCGACGATGTGCTCGAGGAACGCCGGCGCCGCCGCGACGCGCTGGCGCAGGATCTGTACCAGGCCGGACATCACACTACCCTGCAACATGCCCACTTTCAGTTCGCCCTCAGCAACGTGAGCCGGCAGTTCATCTGGTCGTTTCTGCACAGCCATCCCTTCTACAACTCGGAGCAGGTGAGCCAGAGATACGTGAAGGTGAAACCCGGCTCGTACGCCGTTCCGCCCCTGAATGGCCCCTCCCTGGACGTGTTCCACTCCACGGTGGGGGCTCAGAACGAGGCCTACGCGGCCCTCTCGAAGGCGCTC
>JAPUIN010000267.1 GCA_027297005.1 Acidobacteriota bacterium | reverse complement strand
GATGGCATGATTTCAAGAGCTCATAATTACCGTCCGGAATCTCCCCGATGCGCCATCAGGTACTATACTGAGAGGAGAAGCCACAGACAGTACGACATTCCCAGTAGGGAATTCATGGTGGGGATATGGCGACTTCCGCACTTCCACTGACCAAGCTGCTCCACGATCTGACGCGGGACGGCGAGCTGCAGAGTCCCGAGCGGGACGGAGCCGTGCGCTGCTTCGCGTGCGGTCACCGCTGTTTCATCCCCAGGGATCGACCCGGCATCTGCAAGGTCCGCTTCAACGAGGGGGGGCGCCTGCGGGTCCCGTGGGGCTATGTCGGCGCGCTGCAGTGCGATCCGGTGGAGAAGAAGCCGTTCTTCCATGCCCTTCCCGGGGTGAACGCCTTCTCGTTCGGAATGCTCGGCTGTGATCTTCACTGTGGTTACTGTCAGAACTGGATCACATCACAGACCCTTCGCGATCCCCGCGCCGTGGCACCTCCCGAGAAGACTCAACCGGAGTCACTGGTCGACCTGGCGCTTCGCCAGGGGGCGCGCATCATGGCGTCCACATACAATGAGCCGCTGATCACCTCGGAGTGGGCGGTCGCCATCTTTCGAGAGGCCCAACGGCGCGGTCTGCTCTGCGCGTACATCAGTAATGGCAACGGAACCGAGGAGGTGCTCGACTACCTCCGTCCCTGGGTCACGCTGTACAAGGTCGATCTCAAGTCCTTCCGTGACAGGACCTATCGGACTCTCGGCGGGACGCTGCAGAACGTGCTCGATACGATCGTGGCACTCAAAAGGAAGGGCTTCTGGATCGAAATCGTCACCCTACTCGTGCCCGGCTTCAACGATTCGATTGAGGAGATCACCGACGTGGTGCGTTTCCTGCGGGGTGTCTCACCGGATATCCCGTGGCATGTCACCGCGTTTCACAACGATTACAAGATGACGGATCCGGGTGCCACACCGGCCGCGACGCTTCTCCGCGCCGCGGAGATCGGCCGATCCGAAGGATTGCGATATGTGTATGCCGGGAACATCCCCGGCCGCGTCGGGGAGTGGGAGAACACCCGGTGTCCGGGCTGTGGCGCTGTTCTCGTGGAGCGGGTCGGCTATCGGATCCGCGACTACCGGATCACCGACGGAGGCTCGTGTCCCGACTGTGACCTGGCCATTCCGGGGTACTGGCACGGTGGGGTCCATCATCCTCAGGCCGATGCCTGACGATCAGGACTGACGGCTCAAGAGACCAGGTTGTACAGGGTATTGCGCTGGCGGGGAACGTATCCGGCTTCCCGGATGAGACGTTCGATCTCGGTGCGGGTCGTGCAGCCATAGGCTCCGGCGGCACGCACGACATTCTCCTCAATCATCGTGCTGCCCATGTCGTTCGCGCCGAACTTCAGGGCGACTTGGCCGATCTCCTTCCCCTGAGTCACCCAGGATGACTGGATGTTGGGGATGTTGTCGAGAAAGATCCTCGACAGCGCCTGCGTCCTCAGGTATTCCGCGCTGCTGACCTCGCGCCCGCCGAGCGCCGTGTTCTCCGTCTTGTAGGTCCACGAGATGAACGCCGTGAATCCGCGCGCGCCTCGGGCGAGACTTTGATCCTGGAGTGACCGTATCCGATCCATGTGGGTGACGCGATCGGCGTAGCACTCTACGTGGCCGAACATCATGGTGGCGGTCGTGGGGAGACCGATGCGATGTGCCGTCTCCATCACCTCGAGCCAGTCGGCCGACATGATCTTCAGGGGGGAGATGCGCCGGCGCACCTCGTCGGTGAGGATCTCGCCGCCGCCACCGGGGATGCTGTTGAGCCCGGCCGACTTCAGGCGAAGCAGGACCTCCTCGATCGGCAGGCGGGAGACCTTCGCGATGTGATCGATCTCCGGCGGCGAGAAGGCATGGATGTGCAGAGAGGGGAACCGTTCCCGGAAGGATCGCAGTAAATCCTCGTACCAGTCGATCGTGAGATCGGGGTGATGACCGCCCTGCATCAGGATGCCGGTCCCACCGAGAGACAGCGTTTCCTCGATCTTGGCGAACAGGGATTCCTTCGAGTGCAGGTATCCCTCGGGATGCCCCGGATCGCGGTAGAAGGCGCAGAACGAGCAGCGGACGACGCAGACGTTGGTGTAGTTGATGTTGCGATCGACGATGTAGGTGACGAACGGCTCCGGATGGATGCGCTGACGCACCAGGTCGGCGGCCATGCCGAGATCGAGCAGGGCGGCCTCGCGGATCAGGAGGAGCGCCTCCGAAGCTTCAATCCGGCCCCCCGCGACAGCGCGATCCAGGATCTCGATCGCCGCAGGCGTGGTGTGGCGTGGCACGCGCAGGGCGGAATCCTCGACACCATCCCAGGCCGCGACGGCGCCCGTTGCGATCTTCCCCCCCGATTCCTGGTTCTGCGCCATCCGTTCGCTCAAAATCGTTTCCCGGCGGCATGCGCCGGCTCCATGTCAGTCGCCGCGCGGAAACGGATCGGGCGGTGTCGGGGCACGAGCCCCAGTTCCCGCGCCTGCCGGTAGAACAGATCGAGCGCGCGCACCTCGTCCGTCGCGAGATGATAGTGGATGTTCACCCGCAGATACTCCTCGATCGTCGCGGCGGGCAGATGCAGCCTCTCCGCCGCCCCACGTGCGATCGCCGGAAGGTTGGCGAGTCCCATACTGCGCGAGTCCATGAATGGCCGCAGTCCGTCCGGCAGGTGCAGGTCGGATCGAACCGCCCAGACGGCAAAGACGAACGGCAGACCGGTCACGCTGAACCATTCCGCGGCGAGATCGCTCACGTACAGGCCGCGCGTATCGCTTGTCAGGGCGGCGTCCCCGATCAGCAAGGCCGCATCATTCCCCTCCAGCATCTCCTGCAGCGAGGGCGCCTGCTCGCGAAACTCGACATGGGTCAGGCCGCGATGAGCGAGCAGCAGCTTGAGAAGTGCCACCGAGGTGCGCGAGTTCTCGTCGAGCGCGATACGGCGCACCCGCTCGAGCGGCACGCGGGACGCGAGAAACACCGATCGCGCCCGATGCTTCGAAGCGATCCCCAGGAACGGAAGGATCTCGACCCCGTCCAGATGCTGATATTCGATCGAGGGGATGAGCCCGATGTCAATCCGCCGCGACCGAATCATCTCCGGGATGCGAGTGGGGATCACCCGGGACACGTCGAACAGACCACGATAGGGGCCGTGGGTGAATCCCCACGTGAGAGGTTCGGCGTTGACGAAGGGGACGGACGCGAGACGCAGTTGACTCATCGGGATCGTTCACCTCGTGGCGAGCACGGCGGTCGGCAAGGAGCGCCATTCTAGCAGAAGGTGGTGCTCCGTCAATTGCGACGACCGCGGCCCGGACAGGCTCCCGGCGGCGCGCGCCCAGGGGCCCCGTGATTCATGGGAGGTGCCGAATCTGCTAACCTAAGAGCCTGTCCGGGCATTGCGTGGGGCCGCGTTCGGGACGCCGCGCCGCCGGATGCGAGGAACCGCGACGCCTGAATCCTTCGGGCGCATGGGGGTTGCGGGCGTATACGGCGTCGCGCGTCGTCGACGATGAACCCCATTGCCTGCTCTCCGCGCTCCTTAGTTTCCATCTCGTAGGCTCCATGCAGCGAGGCCCGACGCAATGGATAGGCTCCTGGGCGACCTGTGAGGGCGGTGTGAAGCGGATCTGGCTGCACTTTCTCTATCTTCTTTATTGTGTCGAGGCGGGGATCTTTCTGATTCTCGTGCCCTGGTCGCTCCTCTGGACGCATTCGTATTTCGCCCAGATCCCTGGCCTAGGGGACCTGCTCCTGAGCGGGTACGTGAAGGGGGCAGTGACCGCCTTCGGCCTGCTGCACCTGCTGGTCGCGAGCCGTGATTTCCTCGCCTTCTGCCGCGCGGTGAAAGAGGCATGAGAGCGCGGGGTGGGGGCAGGGGCCCGATCGGTCTGTGTCTCGTGACCGATCGCACGGCGACGGGTGGCCGCCCGCCGGGCGCGATCGCGCTGGCGGCCGTCTCGGGAGGCGTCGACCTCATCCAGGTCCGCGAGAAGGATCTGCCGGGAGGTGAACTGCTCCTCCTGGTCCGCGAGATCGTGGACGGCCTGCGCGCCGCGCGGGAACGCGCGCGCGTCGTCGTCAACGACCGGCTCGACGTCGCGCTGGCCGGGAAGGCCGCCGGAGTTCATCTCCCGTCGGAGGGGCTCCCGACGCGCGGGGTGCGCGAACGATCCTCCAGAAATCTGCTGATCGGGCGCTCGGTCCACTCGCTCGCCGAAGCGCGGCAGGCCGAGAAGGAGGGGGCCGACTACGTGTTCTTCGGGCCGGTCTTCGACACTCCGTCCAAGGCGGCCTTCGGGCCTCCGCAGGGAGTGGCGGCCCTGCGCAAGGTGGTCTCTTCGGTGAAGCTGGCGGTCTGGGCGATCGGCGGCATCAACTCAGTCACGGTGGGGGAGCTCGCGGGGATCCCGATCGCAGGCATCGCGGCCATCTCGGCCTTCGCCACTGCCGAAGATCCGGCCGCGGCCGCGCGCTCCTTGCGCGAGGCGCTCGGAGCCCCGGGCGGCGCCTAGGTGCGGACCACCAGTTGCCCGCAGGCCGCTCCAATGTCCCGCCCCTTGCTCCACCTGATGGTGCTCAGCACACCGCAGCGCTCGAGACGGGCGCGGAACCGCGCGGCCCCCTCCTCCGGCGGAGTTCTGAGCTCGGCGATGCCGGTCTCGTTATACGGGATGATGTTCACCTTGTTCCGTATCCCGCGCACGAGCCGCGCGATCCGGTCAGCGTCCGCGTCCGCATCGTTCACCCCCGCGAGCAGCACGTACTCGAAGGTCACGCGATCGCGTGGTCCCAGGGGATAACGGCGGCAGGCTTTCATCAAGCTGGCAAGCGGATACTTTCTGTTGATCGGGATCAGATCATTCCGCATTTCATCATTCGAGGCGGCGAGAGAGATGGCGAGCCTCGGCCTGGGGACCTCCCCGGCGAGCCGTTCGATCCCGGGGACGAGGCCGGCGGTCGATAGAGTCACGCGGCGCGGGGGAATGGCGAATCCGTCCCGGTCGACCAGGATCCGGAAGGCGCTCAGCACGGCGTCATAGTTGTTCAGCGGCTCGCCCATCCCCATGAAGACGATCCGCACCCGCGACGGCTCGATCCCGCGGTCGGTTGCGATCGTCGCCACCTGCCCGACGATCTCCCCGGCGTTCATGTTGCGGACCAACCCCATCGTCCCGGTGAGACAAAAGCTGCAGGCGAGAGGGCAGCCCACCTGAGAGGACAGGCACAGCGTCACCCGCTCGCCGTACAGGATGTAAACCGCCTCGATCTGCCGGCCGTCGTCGAAGGTCAGCAGGTATTTGCGGGAGCCATCCGCCGACTCGCGCACCGACGCGATCTCCGGCCATGTCACCCGGCAGGTGGCGGACAGGGTCTCCCGGACGTTCGCAGGCAGATCGCTCATCAACGCGAAGTCGGTGGCCCGGCGGGCGTAAATCCAGCGGTAGAGCTGGCGGGCGTGGAAAGGTCGCGCGCTCAACGGCGCGAGGATCCCGGCAAGGCGCTCGCGGTCGGCACCAAACAGGTTGACCGCCGAGTCTCCTCCCGTTCCCCTCATCTTGGTCGGCATGGTCCGGATCTTCCTCCGGGGACATTCTAGGGGAATTGCATGAGTCCGGACACGGGGCCGCCCGATTCAGCGTCGGGTGTCGAGCTGAATGCGCGGATCGAGATAGGTGTAGGAGAGATCGACGAGGAGGTTGACCAGGACGAAGACCATCGTGAGCACGAGGACGCCCCCCTCGACGAGCGGGAGGTCCCTGAGCGCGATCGCCCGGACGATCGCCTTGCCCAGTCCCGGCCATGCGAAGACGTACTCGGTAGCGACTGCGCCTCCCAGCATTCCGGCGAAGTCGATCCCCAGGAAGGTGACCACGGGAATGAGGGCGTTCGACAGCGCGTGCAGCACGAAGATCCTGATCGTCGATCCGCCTTTCGCGGAGGCGGTTCGCAGGTAGTCGGCCTGGCCGGTCTCCAGGAGGCTGGCCCGCGTGAGTCGTGCGATCGACCCGAGTGACACCAGCGAGAGTGTGACGGCCGGCAGGACGAGGTGGTCCCATTCCGGCAGCTGGATCCCCAGGATCGGCAGGACCGCCCCGTCCATCCCGTAGCCGAGGACCGGGAGCCAGGAGAGTTTGGCGGCGAATAGAAGCATCAGCATCAGACCGAGCCAGAAGACCGGCGTCGAGCTGCCGAGAAGCGCCAGCATCAGGACGCCGGAATCGATGAGCCGGCCGCGATAGAAAGCGGCCAGGGTTCCGAGGAGAAGCCCGAATGTGGCCGAGATCAGGATCGCGGCGATCGCGAGGATGATCGTGGCGGGCAGATGCTCTCGGATAATCTCGATCACCGGCCGGTGCTGGATGTACGAAGTGCCGAGGTCACCGCGCACCAGCTTGCCGAGGTAAGCGGCGTACTGCACGATTGGCGAGGCGTCGAGATGCCACTCCTCCCGGATCGACTGCAATACATCGGGATCGGCGCTCAACCCGCCGGCGATCAGGCGGGCCGGATCGCCGGGAAGCAGGAAGAGGAAGATCCAGGCGATCGTCGCCGCCCCGAACAGGACCGGGACCAGGCTGAGAAGACGTCGGAGAATGTAACTCGACATCGATCGCCTCGGAAGGGGCCGCGCATCGCGGCGGGGTGAATCAGGAGGGCTGCGGCTCGATCCTCAGGCGCTCGAGCGGGATGCGGAATTCCCCCATGGGGGTCGTCACGATCCCCCCGACGTACGGTTTGAACAGGGTTCTCTCCTGGTAAAAATTGAGCAGCAGCAGAGCGGCGTCCTCCATGATCGCAATCCGTTCCGCTTCTCGGTAACCGTTCGCGCGCGCCGCCGGATCGGTCAAATCAAGCGCCTCATCGATCAGCCGGTCGACCTCGGGATTACGGTAGCGGGCGAAATTCCCCGGCGGGCCGACGTTCGAGGAATGCAGCAGCGGCCTGAGAATGGCGTCGGGATCCGGATAGTCGAGATACCAGCCGAGCCGGAACATCTGGGCCTGTCCCGGTTGCTCGAACGATCCTTCGACGGCTCCAAGGTAGGCGCCCCAGTCGACCTCCCGGATCTCGAGATCGACACCGACCCGCAACAGGTCAGCCTGGATCTGCTGTGCGATCTTGCGATTGTCCTCGCTCGTATTGATCCAGAGAGTAATCGGATCTAACCCCTCGCCACCGGGGTATCCGGCCTCGCGCAGCAGGCGGGCGGCCGCCTCCGGGTCGTGCGGGAACCCGGGTAGATCCGGATTGTAGGCCGGGGCGCCGGGCGGCAGGAGCGAATTCGCCGGGACGCTGCCGCCCCCCATCAGCACGCCCCACAGGTACTCCTTGTCGACCGCGTAGTTCAGCGCCTTGCGCAGCGCGACGTTCCCCTTGAACGGCGGCAGGTCGTGGTTGAATCCGAGGAAGCCCGTGCCGAGCATCGGGTAGCTGCGGATCTGGGGCTCGATCTCCGGCCACCACGGCGCATCCTGATCTGTAGGAACCTCGTCGAGGCTGTCGAGGCCGCCGGCCAGGTATTCCTGGAGCGCGCTCTGGTGATTTTCGATGATCCGCACAATGACACGATCGAGAGTGGGGCGTCCGCCGAAGAAACCATCGAAGGCCCGCAGTTCGATGAAATTGGACTGCTGCCACTCCTCGAACCGGAACGGTCCGCACCCGACCGGGGCGCGCAGGTATTTCTGCGCCGGATCGTCGTATATCTCGCGCGGCACGATCGCGCCGACGAGCATGGTGATCTGGCTGAGAAACGGGCCATGCGGCTTCTCGAGCCGAATGACGATGGTCTGTTCGTCCGGAGTGGAGAGACCCCTGACCGTGTCGCTCTTCCCCTCCGTGAATTCCTCTGCGCCTTCGATCGGATCGAGCAGAAAGCGGCGGGGAGCCTGCGTCTCCTTGCGAAGCACGCGGAGAAGCGAGTACTCGACGTCGGCAGAGGTCACCTTGCGGCCGTTGTGGAAGATGACATCGTCGCGCAAGGCGAACGTATAGGTTTTCCGATCCTCGGAGATCGTCCAGGAGGTGGCGACGGACGGCAGAACCTCAAGCGTTCCTGGATCGAGCTCCACCAGGCCGCGATGGAGACCCATCAGGACCGCCTCCGACAGCTGATCGATCGCCAGGTGAGGATCGAGGGTCGGCGGATCCTCTCGCAGTCGGAATCGATAGGTTTGCTCGATGGCCCCGGTGGGGAGGGGATCACGGCCGCCTCCGCATGAGAGACCGGCGAGGAGCACGAGCCCGCAGAGGCCCAGGAGCCTGCCCGGGTATTGCGTGGGGCCGCGTTCGGGGTGTCGCGCGTCTTCAGGGT
>JAPUIN010000266.1 GCA_027297005.1 Acidobacteriota bacterium | reverse complement strand
GATGGCCCCGGCAGGCACATGGATGTGAATGTCGTACTGATTAAACAGGCCGTTCCGAATCCCCAGTTCGACCGCGTGGGCCTTGACGAACGACATGGCGGCCTGTGCCGATTCCTTCATGACGTCGCCGAGTTGGCCGGTGATCATCAGATTGCCGCTGCCGGCCATCCGGGTCGCCTCAATGAACAGGATGTCGCCTCCCGAGGAGGTCCAGGCCAGGCCGGTGGCGACGCCGACCTCGTCGGTGCGTTCGGCGACCTCCGGGATGTGCTGGATCGGGCCGAGGAACTCCTGAAGATTTGCCGGCGTGATCGACTTCGGCGGCTTCTGCCCCATGGTGATTTTCTTGGCCACCTTGCGGCAGATGGTCGCAATCTGCTGCTCGAGCCGGCGCAGGCCCGAGTCGAACGTGTATCCGCGGATGATCTCGGAGAGGGCCTTGTCGCTGAGCGACATCTGACTTGTCTTGAGGCCATGTTCTTCGATCTGTCTTGGGATCAGATACTGGCGGGCGATGTTGATCTTCTCCTCCTCCACGTACCCGGGGAGGTGCAGGATCTCCATCCGGTCGCGGAGGGGCTCGGGAATCGTATCGAGCCGGTTGGCCGTCGTGATGAACATCACGCGTGACAGGTCGAACGGAACATCGAGATAGAGGTCGGTGAAGGTGTTGTTCTGCTCGGGGTCGAGAACCTCGAGGAGAGCCGAGGCGGGATCGCCACGGAAATCGACGCCGATCTTGTCCACCTCGTCGATCATGTACAGTGGGTTCTTCGACTCCGCGCGCCTGAGGTTCTGCAGAATCTTGCCCGGCATCGCGCCGACGTAGGTGCGCCGATGACCGCGGATTTCCGCCTCGTCCCGCATGCCGCCGACGCTCATGCGCACGAACTTCCGGCCCAGCGCCTCAGCGATCGACTTGCCGAGCGATGTCTTGCCGGTTCCCGGCGGTCCATAGAAGCAGAGGATCGGGCTCTTGAGATCCTTTTTGAGCTGCCGTACCGCCAGGAATTCGAGAATGCGATCCTTGACTTTTTCCAGGTCGTAGTGATCGCGGTCGAGGATTTTGGCCGCTTCGGGAACGTCGAGACGATCCTCGGTCGTCACGTTCCACGGCAAGTTCGCCAACCAGTCGAGGTAGGTGGATATGACCGTGTACTCCGCGGAGGCGGGATTCACCATCTCCAGGCGCGACAGCTCCTTCTCGGCCTCCTTGCGCGCCTCATCCGGCAGTTCGGCCTTCTCGATCTTTTCTCCCAACTCGCGGACCAGTGTCGCCGACTCACTGTCATCGCCGAGTTCCTTGCGGATGACCTTCATCTGCTCGCGCAGGAAGTACTCGCGCTGCGATTTCCGGATTTCGTCCTCCGTCTGCTCGCGGACTTCCTGGCCGGCCTTCACGAATCCGATCGACTTCTCGATCAGCTGGATGGCGCAACGCAGACGCTCCATCGGATCGATGGTCTGCAGGACCTGCTTCTTCTCCTCGAGCTCGAAGTTCAGATGGTTGGCCACCTGATCGGCCAGGTTCCCCG
Organism: Acidobacteriota bacterium; assembly: GCA_027297005.1. The sequence goes on along the minus strand of JAPUIN010000266.1, from coordinate 4,096 downwards.
GACCGGTCAGGTTGTTCTTGATCAGCGTGAGGATCTCGCCCGGAACGCGCGCGTCGAGCTGGATGAGGTTTTCCAGAAGATGGAGTGCATTCCCCATGAGGAGGTTGGCCTCCATCGACTCGATCTCGCGCTCGTCGATACAGGTGACCCGTGACCGCAGGTAAGGATCAGTCTGCTCGTAGCCCGCGATCTCGAAGCGCCGCAGGCCGAGAAGAATAATCTGAATGGTGTTCCCGGAGACGTTCAGCCGGTTAACCAGGCGGGCCGCGACGCCGATGGTGGACAGATCCTCGACCGGCGGGACCTCGACGGACGTGCTCTTCTGGACCACGAGCCCGATGATCGATTCCTGCTCGATGTCGCGGATGAGGCTGAGATTCTTCTTCCTGACGACCTGGAGATTGACCACCATCTGCGGGAAGACGACGGTCGACGCCAGGGGGATGATCGGGATGACGGCGGGGATGTCGCAGGAGAGTATCTCCACCTTTGTCTTGTCCATGACCGGGTCGGGCTGGCTCCTCCCGCCGTCGCCGTGATCCACGCCGCCTTTTTTCGAGGTGCTCATGCGTTCGGACTCCCTTCACACAGGAAAACGCAGGATCGCGCCGGCGCCATCCGCCGGCCGGCGCGCCGCGGGTCCTCCCCAGGGGCGGCGAGTCGATACCTGGCACGGCACCCACCGCCACTCCGGGCCGTGTTTCCGTGTCGATCTCGGCCCCTTCTTCCATAAAGGTATATCTGCGCGCCCGGGTGGTCAACCGGGCCGGAAGGGGCCTGCCATGGCCATTTTCCGCCCGTCGGGGCGGCTTTCTGGGGTCGGCTATGCGGGGATGAGCACCGCGGCCGCGACGACAGTGGTCCACCAGCCCCGCTTGTCACCCACGGCGGACTGGGTGGCGTTCATCGTCCGGTAGATCTCGCCGCTGATCTTCCAGAGTTCCTTACGCTCGTCGTAGGAGGTCTCCGGATCGAAATCGACGCCCGAGATGGTCGCGAGCATCTGGGCGGCGAGGTCCTCGGCGTAGTCGCCCGCGATCTCCTCGGTCTCCCCGAACGAGTGGTGCTCGCTGAGGTAGCCGTTCCGTCCCGGCGTGGCGGGGATGGCGACGCCGATCGTCGCGGCGCAGAGGCGGTGCGGTTCGTTGGTCTCGGACTGGCTCATGACGCAGTAGACCACCTCGCCGGTCCTCAGGTACTTCAGACCCTGGCTCTTCGGGATGATCCTGCAGCCGGGCGGAAAGATGCTGCTGACGCGCACGAGGTTGAAGTGGGCGATCCCGGCATCGCGCAGGGCCATCTCGAACGAGTTCAGCTTCTGCGGGTGACGTCCGACACCTTTGGTGAGAAAGATCTTCTTCGAAACGAACATTCGGGAGCGCTCCGCATCTTGGGTTGCCGTTCGGCGAGTCGGACGAACCGGTGCAAGTTATACCGGATCGTGATCCGCGCGGTCAAGAAAAACGCAGATCAAGAGACCCGCACCTGCGAGAGTGCGGTCGCACTCGGTCCATGGTGTGAGGACGGGATCAGCTCTTGGTCTTGCTCCACTTGACGCCGCACCCGAACGCCTTGGTCTCGGCCAGCGGGACCTCCTTGCCGTTCACGAGCGCCGTCATCGCCGCCTCGAAGTCACGCGCGGTCACTTCGTTCTCTTCGAGCGCATCGTCGATCCGTCCGCGATAGGCAAGCTTCCCCTCGCGGTCGAGCAGGAAGATGTGCGGCGTGACCCGTGCGCCGTAGGCCGCGGCGATCTCCTGCGTGGTGTCGACCAAATAAGGATAGGGGAAGTTCTTCTCCTTCACCCGCTCCACCATCTGGTCGAAGCCGTCCCCCGGCACGATCTCCGGGTCGTTCGGGTTGATCGCCACGAAGCCGATCCCTTTGGCCTGGTAGCTCTTGGCCAGCTCGATCAGCCGATCCTCGTACCCCTTCGAGAAGGGGCACATGTTGCAGGTGAAGATGACGGCCGTGCCATTCTCCCGGGCCACGTCCTCGAGAGAGTGCATCTCCATGTCGGTCCCCTTGAGGTCGAACTCCGGCCCCATCTCGCCGATGGCGAGTTCTTCCCCCGCGAGGGCGGGGGAGATGAGGGGGATGAAAAGTGCCGCCACGAGGAGACCCATTCCCGGGATGATGTTCCATACGCCAATACGACGAGACATCTGCGGTCCTCCGTAATTGAGGTCGTGTCCGAAGCGTCGTTGTGGTGTGCCCGGGCCGCGGGGGCCCGTTCGATGCTGCGGATCGACGGGTGATGACCTTGCCGGACCTCATACTCTACAACAGTTCCCCACCCGTGGCGACGAGATCCCGGTCGGACGCTACAGCGACAACCGGCGGAGCCTGAGAGCGTTGCCGATGACCGTCAGCGAGCTGAAGCTCATGGCGACACTGGCGATCATCGGATTCAACAGCAGCCCGAAGGTCGGGTAGAGGATACCGGCGGCGATCGGTACGCACAGGGCGTTGTAGAGAAACGCGAAGGCCAGGTTCTGGCGAATGTTGGCCATCATCCCCCTGCTCAACCGCCGCGCCCGCAGGATCCCGATGAGATCCCCGCGCACGAGGGTGATCGGAGCAGTCTCCATGGCAATGTCGGTGCCGGTCCCCATCGCGATCCCGACATCTGCCTCCGCGAGGGCGGGGGCATCGTTGATCCCGTCGCCGGCCATTGCCACCACCGCTCCGCTCGATCGCAGGTCGCGCACCTGCGCCGCCTTCTCCTCCGGCCGGACCTCCGCACGCACTTCGTCGATTTCCAGCCGCCGAGCGACCGCCTGGGCGGTGACGGCGTTGTCGCCGGTGAGCATGAGAATTCGCACACCTCCGAGGCGAAGAGCCCGCACCGCCTCGTATGCGGACGGCTTGATCGGATCGGCGACGCCGATCAGGCCCGCCGGCCTGCCCTCGAGGGCCGCGTGCAGCACCGTCTGTCCGTCGCGCCGCAGCGTTTCGGCGCGGGCCAAGAGTTCGCCATCCGGAGCGGCGGATGCTACGAACTGCGCCGTCCCGAGGGCGATGTGCCGCCCCTCGACGTATCCCGAGACGCCGTGCCCCGGGTTCGCTTCGAAGCGCTCCGGTTCGACAAGATCCAGGCCGCGCGATACAGCCCGACGCACAATCGCTCCTGCGAGCGGGTGCTCGCTCGCGCGTTCGAGCGAAGCGGCCAGGCGCAGCAGTTCATCTTCTGTTCCCCGGGTCGGGATGACCGCAGTCACCTCGGGGCGTCCTTCGGTCAGCGTACCGGTCTTGTCGATCACCAGCGTGTCAATCTTCTCCAGTCGTTCCAGGCTCTCCGCATCCCGGATCAGGACCCCGGCTGCTGCGCCTCGCCCGGTGCCGACCATGATCGACATCGGTGTCGCCAGGCCGAGGGCGCAGGGACAGGCGATGATCAGCACGGCAATGGCGGCCAGCAGCGCGTGCGTCATCCTGGGCTCCGGCCCGACCATGCTCCAGATCAGGAAGGTGCCGAGGGCGGTGAGGAGGACCGCAGGAACGAACCAGGATGCGACGCGATCGGCGAGCCGCTGGATCGGCGCCCGGCTGCGCTGGGCCTCGGCGACAAGCCGAACGATCCGGGCGAGCAGTGTATCGTCGCCGATCCGTTCGGCGCGCATCACGAACGATCCAGTGCCGCTGAGGGTGCCGCCGATCACCTCATCTCCGGGGCGCTTCAGCACCGGGATCGATTCGCCGCTCACCATCGACTCATCGACCGGGCTGCTCCCCTCGAGCACGATACCGTCAACCGGCACGCGCCCTCCGGGCCTCACCCTGAGCCGATCACCCCGCACGACATGATCGAGCGGGATGTCCTCCTCCTGCCCGCCGGCCCCAATTCTGCGCGCGGTCGATGGTGCCAGGCGGAGGAGAGACTGCAGCGCGGCACGCGTCCGCCGTCGCGCCCTCAATTCGAGGACCTGTCCGACGAGCACGAGGACCGTGATGACCGCGGCGGTTTCGAAATAGACGGGAACCTCTCCGTTGATATGGAACGCGGCGGGAAAGATCCCTGGCGCGATGGCGGCCACCGTGCTGTAGAGCCACGCGATTCCAGTCCCCCCGGCGATCAGAGTGAACATGTTGAGGA
>JAPUIN010000265.1 GCA_027297005.1 Acidobacteriota bacterium | reverse complement strand
GCTCACGTCTCACCCGGGAGGACGGAACGCGCGTCACCTCGGGACGATCGGCGCGATCGACATCGCCGGCCCCCCGGGCTACTTCTCGACGCTCGGACCGCGCGTGTACGAGGAAGCGCTGTCGCGGAACGTTCTTCTGCGACCGCTCGGGAACGTCCTCTACACCGTCCCGCCCTATTGCGTGACCGACGAGGAGATCGGGCTGATCTACGACACCATGGAGCGGATCCTCGACCGCTTCGCCGAGAGCCCGCACGTTGAGCGCGGACGCGACCTTCAGGCGCGTCCCGCGTCTCCGTAGCGATAGGTCGGTTTCCGCTCGCCGCCGATGTAGCGTGCCACCTCGATCGCGTCGATGCTCAGTGAGATCCCATCCAGGATGACCACCGCGAGGATCCAGATCCCGAAAGCGCTCGCGGCGGGAGCTTCGGGGACTCTCGGGATGATCCACGCGAGGAGAACGACCCACGGCGCATGGCCGACTCCCAGAAGCCGCACGTACCCTTTCGCGCGGAAGATCGCCATCTGGAGGATCGCCGATACCATGAATGCCACGAGAACGGCGATCCCTTCAATCGTCCCGATAAAGAAGAGGGGGGCGACCATGTTGGCCGCCAGCAGGAGCGCGAGCCAGAACCACCACGGCTTCGCCAGCGACCGCAGCATCGCGCGGGTGAACTCATTCATCAGCCTCAGCATCGCCATCCCCTGATGCGGGTCACGACTGGAGCCGGCTCAGGGTCCGCCTTCGGCGGCGATCAATCGATCGGCCAGGAGGGGGGATCGATCGGCTTCCATGGCGTGACATCCGAGTAGGCCACTCGCGGCTCGGGCGTCGGCTCCGGCGCCTCAGCGTTGCAGCTCCGGGCGCGATCATTCTTCGGGTAAAAGATCTCGATATCCGGCGGCCGGTGGCCGATCATCAGGATCGTGCAGGGACCGTCTCCCGCCCCCACGAAAACATGGCTCACGGCAGGCGGGCAGTGGACGTAGTCCCACGCCTTCAGTCGCCGCTCCTCACCATTGACGAGCAGGAGACATTCGCCGGACAGGACCAGGAAATCCTCCTGGGCGCTCTCGCGATGGTAGCGGCAATTCGGCTTGCCCGGCTCGAGCACGGCGATCCGCACGCCGGTCTGCGGGAACGGCTCCTCCTTTTCGAAGAGGCACCGCCGGCCGAACGCCGGGTTCTCCGCCCAACGTGCGTCCTTGACGTTGACGATGAACCATCCGCTGCGTTCCTCGAGCATCGGTCTCCTCCGAGGGGCCGGGGCCGGCCCGGGTTCGATCACAGGCGTTGCGGTGGGATGCCAGCTAGAATTTGACCATGTAGCTCTTGGCCTCGAGGCAGACGCTGAACGCTTTCTTGAAGTTGCCCATCGACTGCTCGGTCGCCGCCTTGGCCTGCTGCGCCTGCTGCCCGGCTTGCTGCTCGGCCTGCTGCTTGGCCTGTCGCCCCTTGCGCCGGCCCCGGATCATTCCTGCCGCCGCACCGTAGGCCGCACCCTTCCCGGCATCGTCGTTGGCGATCTCGCCAATCAGCGCACCGGCGGCCGCGCCCCGGACGGCGCCCTGCGCGCCGGCACCCTGGCCGGTTTTCTTGGCGTCCTCTTTCGCCTTGTCGGCCTGCTGCTTGTTCTGCTCGGCCTGCTTCGCCAGATCGAACGGATCGGTGCCAGTGTTCCCCACCGCCCAGTTGTAGCATTCGGCCTCGTCCTTCGACTGTTGCTGGGAATCCTGGCCCTGCGTAGGAAAAACAAAAACGTTTATCGTCGCCGCGAGGGTCTTCTGACCGGTCGGCTGGCTCCCCGTCTGGGCGACCGACTCCGAGGGCAGGAGACCCGAGACGATGACCAGCAATGCCGCGAAAACGATCGTTCTCTTCATCATGATGAGACCTCCCTGTTTCAAGTCATCCCCACTGATTTCACCCGGCGACCCGCCACGACACACGGACAGGCTCCTCGTCACCCGATCGGCCTATCGACCCCGCGCGACCGGGGTGCAGGCGCCGAAGACCGTCACGCTCAGCCCTTCCGCCGCGACCGCGATCGACACCATACCGCTCTCCTCCGCGATGACGAAGCTGAACGCCCGCGCGTTCTGCGTCCCCTGCAGGATGATCAGACCGTCCTCCCGCTTGTGGTTGTCGATCGGCGTCTTCCTGTACTCACCGCTCGCCTTCGTGGTCCTGAGCTCCCCGTTCTTGAGGTCAACCTCGATGAACTGCGGGATGTTCCAGTTCCACGGTTGCCCGCTCACGCATTCACCGTCCGCAAAGCACCTGGTCGCCTGGACCGCGGTGCAGAGGATGACATCCGCGCCATTCAGATCATCGGCCGCCACGGGTATCGCGCTCGCTAAGCCGATCAGGATCAGTCCCACGCCGATGTTTCGGATTGTCATTTCCATCCTCCGCCGTTGATCTCGTTTGAGCTTCGAAGGTTCTGCAAAACCGTTTTCCCCAGGTCGGGACCTCGGATGCTGAAACCGACGCCCGGTTCGTTCAGCAACAGGACCGCTGCGGAGAACGTCGCAACCAAGCATCGCCCGACTGCTTCCCCCCTCATGAAGCGGAGGTCGGCCTTTCGAGTGTCCTTAATTGGGGCGCGGAGTATAACAGAGGAGGATCGAAACGCCACCCGGCCGCGACCCAGTCCGGCGTCGCCCGCTGAGGCTCAACGACCGGGCCGTTTCGTGCTACAGTCCGATACGATCATTCACCCTGAAAGCAATGACAATTAAGGAGGTGCCAGGTTGAGCACCGATCTGCAGTACGGGCGCGTCATCGTGACCGCCGCCGGGAGCGGCATCGGGCGAACGATCGCCCGGGCCTTCCTGGACGCCGGTGCACGCGTTCACGTCTGCGATCTCGACGACAGCCTGCTCGAAGCATTCCGGAAGGGCGCGCCGGGGCTCGGGACGACGCGGGCCGACGTCGCCGATCCGGACCAGGTCGATCGACTCTTCGACGACGCGGTCGGCCACCTCGGCGGACTCGACGTGCTGGTGAACAACGCCGGGATCGCCGGGCCGGTCGGCCCGATCGAGACGATCAACCCCGAGGGTTGGAACCGGGCGATTGCGGTGAATCTGACCGGCCACTTTCTCTGCGCGCGCCGCGCCGTTCCTCTCATCAGGCAGGCGGGAGGAGGATCGATCGTCAACATCGCGAGCACCGCCGGCCTGTATGGGTGCCCCAACCGGGCACCGTACGCCTCCTCGAAGTGGGGGGTGATCGGGCTGACGAAGACCCTCGCGATGGAACTGGGCACGTCGGGCATCCGCGTCAATGCGATCTGCCCCGGGAGCGTTGCGGGTGAGCGGATCGAACACGTCATCCGCGCCGAATCACAGGCACGCGGCGTCAGCGCCGATGAGGTGCGCGAGAGCTATCTCAGGCAATCCTCCATGCGCACGTTCGTCGAGGGGGAGGACGTGGCAAACCTCGTGCTGTTCATCTGCTCGAAGCGTGGGGCGAAGATCTCAGGCCAGGCCCTGCCCGTCGACGGCCACACCGAAGCGCTCACGGTCTGAAGTGCAGGTTTTTCGATCGATCCGGCGATGCCGAGCGTCGCCGGCTACCACGGCGCCTCCAGCTCCATTCATTTGATTTTCTCCCCGTTGATCGATCCTGATCAGTCCCCATTCCTTCCAGGCACCGGCAACCGGCGCGTCACGACGAGCCCGGCGATCAGGAGTGCCGGAAGGATCATGCCCGTGATGCCGGTGATGCCGACGAGCGTCGGGTCCACATGTGCCCCTGCCCGGTGGAACAGCCCGATGAGCCCCGCCGCGCCGTTGAGCGCGCCGTGTCCGATCACTGCGGGCCAGACGCTGCCGGTCGCGATGCGCGTCCAGCCGAGGATGATCCCGATCAGAATGCAGAACAGGATCATCTGCAGCACCCCCTGCACCGGAGCGTTCGGATAGTTGTATCCGAGGAGGATGATCGGGGCGTGCCAGACACCCCAGAGCACGCCGGAGATCACGAGCGCGCGGATCTGGCCGAGCGGCAGGAGCCTGGGGAGCAGGTACCCCCGCCATCCGAGCTCCTCGCCGAGCGCCAGCGGTGCATTGAGCAGCGGGGCGAACAGAACGCTACCGATCTGGATCGCGACGAGCGCCTGGATCGAGAACCGATCCAGCGCGATGCCTCCCCCCGCCGCCACCAGTCGCTCGAGGAATCCGGAAAACTCCACCAGATCGAGCGGGTAGAGGCCGAACAGCGCCGCCACAAACGGAGCAGCCAGGCAGAAGATCCAGTAGCGCCACCATCCGCGAGCGCCCAGCCGGAGGCCGGTCGTATCCCGAAGACGCCCGCCGCGGACGATCCGGTTGGTGATGAACACCGCGATGGCGGGAGTCGTCATCATCACCATGAGCAGCACTCCGGCCAACGGGTGCCTCAAACCCTTGTCGCTCAGCCACAGCGGCAGCACGACCAGCCACGCGAGAACGATCGCGATCAGCGTGAAAATGACGACGGGCCGTCGTTGATCGATCATCAATGCGGCCAGAGCCATCCGAACATTCCAGCGGTCACGAGAGCATAGACCAGGCCATCGAACATGTTCTTACCGGTCGTGTTCCACCTGCGTCCCATCCAGATCGATGCGATCGGATGGACCCCGGCGTATACGAGGAAGGCCGCCGCCCCGGCGATGTGAAAGACCTGCAGAGAATCGGCGCCGGGACCGAAGACCAGCCCCGTGACGTAGGCGGCCAGAACACCGACGACGAGGGAGTCAATAAACCAGTGCATGAGGCTCTTCCCCATAGGCGGAGGACCGCCTCGCACTATCGCAGAAGGGTTGTCATGGGCGGCTGCGAATCGACGTAGCGGGCGTGGGCGTCGGTGTAGATTCTCCTGTAGAGCGCATCGATCTTCGCGGGCTCCATGAACCGTCCTGAAAAGCCCGGATCCACCGGATCCAGCGCCAGCTCCGTCGCGCGCATGAAATGAGCAAGCAGGATCCGGGGATCTTCGTCCCCGATGGCGATGCGGATGGTCGTCTGGGAGATGCCCGCCTTGCTCAGGGCTTTTTCATCAAGCTCCGAATGGCTCGTAAGCGCCGGGCACAGAACCACGGTGTTCGCCTGCCCGAGGCTGACCTGGAGCCCGAAGGCGGGCTCGAGGCAGTCGAACAGGCGTTTGATGTCCAACGAGTCGAAACGCTTCGCGGAGGAGTCGCGCGGCTCGAAGTCTATGGTAAAGAGCGGAGGGGGGAGGCCGAGCAGCATCTGTTGCTCGCGCAGATCCCAGTTCTCGTTCCCCTCGACGGCGGAACAGTGCACGTTGATCCCCGGATGGTGGGCGAGCCCGCGCGCCACGACGATCGTGCTGATGCACTTTCTCAACATACGCAGCTCCAGCGTCCTCATCCCGTTGATCACCTCGAAGGCCTTGTCGGCATCGAGAAACGCTCCCTTGACGAAGTAAACATTCCAGAACAGCGTCTCATCCCATTTGAAGGTGCGCATGCGGCCATCGAAATTCCGAGCATCGACCGATTCACCCTTGGGCAGAAACATTTGCTCGTTGCGTCCGATGACGACCCCGGCCGTTGCCGTTCCTGTGCCGACCAGATCCTTCGTGTAGGAGTGGATGACAAAATCGGGCCGTTCCATAGCGTCTTCATGTTTCAGGACCGGCTGGAGGAAGGGAGTGCCTACCGTCGAATCGCAAATGACCGTCATTCCCTTTTCGTGAGCGAGTCGTGTGATGCCCGGCATGTCCAGAACGTAGCCATGAGGGTTCCCCGGCGATTCGAGAAAGATGTAGATCTGCCGTCCCTGATCGAGCCGTCTCCGATGCTCGCTCTGGACATTCTTCAACGCCTTCCCGAACTCCTCGACGGTGTAGCCGTCAAACCAGCACACGGCCACGTCGAGATTGCTCTTCTTACCGTACCAGTCGTGCAGGAGCTGATAGGAGCCACCGTAGATGTGCCGGCTGCTGAGGACTATGTCCTGATAGCCGACCAGGTGGCTGAGGATCGAGTCGATCGCCGCCATGCCGGAGTTGAAGTTCCAGGCGAAGTACTCTCCCGCGCGGGGCCCGGCTTCGATGTCCACAATGTAGTTCGCGAGACAGGTCGAGGTCGGGTTCATCAATCGCGAATAGATCTCATGCAGGAGCTCCTTGCCCTGAAACGCATCATCGATCCACTCCGTGCACGCGTACAGGTAGGTGGCCGTGCGGGTGATCACGGGCGTGGCGCTGAACACGGCCGTCACATTGTCGAAGATCGGATAGGGACCCTTGGTCGAGCGCGCCGATTCCTGCACAACCAGCGACTGGTAGGACGCCCGCATGGGGTTCTGAAGCGTGTCGAGCAGCTTGGCGAGTTGAAAGCACAGAAAGCGCTTGGCGTTGAAATAGGCGATCCGATCGGCGCGATCGAGCCCGGCCAGGACCTCGAGCGATGCGGACCACATGCGATGGAGGGCAACATTGGCGTGGTAAACGTGCCCGGCGATCTCGGCAAGCTCGCGCCCGACAGGC
>JAPUIN010000264.1 GCA_027297005.1 Acidobacteriota bacterium | reverse complement strand
TCAGGCCAATGAACCCCGCGTCGGGCGAGACGCAGATCGTGCATGCGGCCTCCGAAGGGCACTATCGTTCTCGTGAATCCGTTCTGGGAACTCGGGCAGGTCGGCCGGGTGTGCTCCGCAAAGGCAACTGTCAAGTTGGCGAAACCTCGGTCGACTCACCCCCGAGGCATCGGACCCGGCACCATGCTGCGCGTCTCACGGAAAAGGAGGGGGGGGTGCTAGCGCCTATCCCGGCAAGGCTCGCAGGGTCCGCCGTGTACGCCGCCTGCGGTGAAAGCATCGCGGCTATACTCTTGCGCGTGGGCCTGATGAACCTGCGCGGTCGAAGCGGCGTGCGCCCGATGGCCATCGTGCTGGTTGCGGCGGCAGTGACGATTGCGGCTCCCTACGCACAGAGCCGTTATCCGGCGCGCGTGGTGATGCTTACCACGCATTCCAGCCCCGGTGGCGGCAGCGACGTCTTCCTCCGAGAAATGGCGCCTCACCTGTCGAGGATCATGGGGATCAAGGTTGTCGTCAGAAACCTTGCCGGCGGCAGCGGCGCCAGGGCGATGGCGGCGCTGGCCAGGGCCAACCCGGACGGCAGCCGGTTCTATGCGACGACGCCGACGTTCGTCTACACGTCGCTGATGAGCAGCCCCTCGGCACGCTACACGGATCTCGAGCCGGTGGTGAACATCTTTTTCGACCCCGAGGTGCTCTACACCGCCGCGAACTCCCAGTTCGAGACGCTGCAACAGGTCATCGATCACGCACGCGGCGGCCAGGGCCGGTGGGGCGCCGCCAACCCGGCTTCCCTGGAGCGGCAGGCGATGGAGCAGCTGAAGCAACGGGCGCGGGTCACGCCGGTGATCGCCACCTTTGAGGGCGGCGGCGACATGCTGATCAATGTTTTGAATCACACGCTCGACATGGGCATCGGCGAGCTCCAGGAAATTCGCGCGCAGCTCGATGCCGGCAGGGTTCGCGTGCTGGCGGTGGTCGGCGACGAGCGTCTGTCGCAGCTCCCCGAGGTCAGGACCGTCAGGGAGCTCGGCATCGACTTGTCGGTGCGCAAGTTCCGGGGCCTCGCCGGTCCGAAAGGGATGCCCCGCGAGGTCATCGCCGCCTGGGAAGCGGCGATCCCGAAGCTGCTTGCCGATCCCGAGTACCGGCGGATCTACACACGAAACAATCTGCTCCCCGGCTTCATCCCTCATGGGGAGTACGTCAAGTTCATAGACGAGTTTGGCAGGCAGACCGCAGCCTACCTCAGGGAAACCGGCGTTATTCGGTGACTCTCTGGACTGTCCTCCGGCAACGAACGGGCCGCGCTGATGTCACGGCCTGCACAATCGCGCTCAGCGGCCTGAGCGATGTCGTAGCATCACCTGTTGATACGGTCCACTAGAGATCTCGCATTCGGCGGCGCGTCCCTCGCGCTGGCAGCCGGCTACTTCGTGATGGCGACCGCGATTCCGGAGAGCACGCTTGCCGACGCGGTCGGTCCACAGGGGCTGCCCAGGACCTACGCGGTGCTCCTTGGCGTCTTGTCCATGGTGCTGATCGTGAAGTCGTTGCGCAGCGGCGCGCGGGTGCTCACGGACCCTGACGCTCGAGCCGCGATCCCTGACCCCCGATCCTTGGCCCCCGACTCCCGATCCCGAATGTGGCGCGTGGCCGGGATGCTGGCCATCGGCGTCGTATACGTCGCGGTTGTGCCGTGGCTTGGCTACGTGCTGTCGCTCACGGGGCTGATCGTGGCCACGACGTATTACCAGGGCGGCGGCTTCGACCGCCGCGTGGCGATCGTGGCGCTGTCGGGCGCGCTCTTCTTCTGGCTGCTGTTCGTCGTGCTCCTGGGCATCCCGCATCCGGCGGGATTCTGGCCTGCGCTGTTCTGAGCCAGCGTGTCTGTAACGCTGCTGTTCACGTCCATCGTGCCCGCCGCGTTCGCCGGGGTTACCTGGGGCATCCTCGGCGGTGCGATGCCGGGTATCTCGCCGTCGATCACGATGGCGCTGCTCCTGCCGCTCACCTACGGGATGGATTCGACCTTCGCCATCGTGATGCTGGCCGCCACGTACGTCGGTGCGGAATATGGCGGATCGATCCCCGCGATCCTGATCCGGACGCCCGGCACCAACGCCGCCGTCGCAACGGTGACCGACGGGTACGCGATGAAGCAGCAGGGGAGAGCCGGGGAGGCGCTCGGCATCTCGCTCTACTCCGGCGTCGTCGGCGGCCTCTTCGGACTCACGGTGCTCGTCCTGCTGACCGAGCCGCTCTCGATCCTGGCGCTGGCGTTCACGCCGCCGGCCTATTTCGCGCTGGGGGTCATGGGACTGAGCGTCATCGCGTCGCTGTCGCGCGAGTCGCTGGTCAAGGGATTGATGGCCGGCCTCCTGGGGCTGATGATCGCGACGATCGGGACCGATCCGGTCACAGGCCTGAACCGGTTCACGTTCGACAGCCCGGAACTGCTGGCCGGCATCCCGCCGATTCTGGTGATGGTCGGTCTGTTCGCCGTCAGCGAGCTGCTGGTGCAGACCGGAGCGCCGGCCTGGCAGGCGGTGCCGGAGCGCGCGCGCATCAGGTTTCCAGGGCCGGCGATGTGGCGGCGGATCGCGCTGCCGCAGGCGATCGGCGCGGTCGTCGGCACGGTCGAGGGCATCATGCCCGGCGGCGGCGGCGCGGTCTCCTCGTTCCTGGCCTATAACGAGGCACGCCGCTGGTCCCGGCGCCAGGAGGAGTTTGGGCATGGCTCTCCGGAAGGCATCGCGGCGCCGGAAACAGCCAACAACGCGGTGGCCTGCGCGGCGCTGACGCCGATGCTGAGCCTGGGTATTCCCGGCTCGAATTCGGCGGCGGTCCTGCTTGGCGGCTTCCTGAGGCACGGCCTGC
>JAPUIN010000263.1 GCA_027297005.1 Acidobacteriota bacterium | reverse complement strand
TCTTCGCGCGCGACGCGACGACCGAGGCCTGGTACCGCGAGCGTGGGATCGCGCTGCCGTACCCGCCCCTCACGTCGGGCGCGTCGGCGCGGTTCGAGAAGGACGAAAGGCTCGACCTCGGCGACGTCGTCCCCATGATCGCCCGCCCGTTCAGCCCGGGAAACGCCCACCCGGCCGAGCAGGTCGCGCGCGAACGGATCACCTTCAACAAGGCGCTGATCGGATCGTGCACCAACGGATCGTACGACGATCTTCTGGGCGCCGCGCTCGTCCTGCGGGCGGCACGCGGTGCCGGGCACGAGCGCGTGGCGGACGGGGTGGAGTTCGTGGTCTTTCCGGGCAGTGGCCGGGTGCGGCAGGAGATCGAGCGCCCGGAGCCGCGGTTGGGTGGAGAGTCGATCGCCGACACCTTTCGCAACGTCGGCGGCGTCGTACGGGAGTCGTGGTGCGGGCCATGCTTCGGGCAGGGGCCGGACGCGCTCGACCGCGGCCAGCGGGCGATCACCTCATTCAACCGCAACTGGCAGAACCGGATGGGGGTCGGTGGGGAGGGATATCTCGCCAGCCCCTCCGTCGTGGCCGCGTCGGCTCTAGCCGGCTATATGGCTCCCCCGTCCGAGCTCGGCCTGACCTGGGACACCGCGAGATTCGGGGTTTGAGAAAAAGCGCCCCGGTCCGTTCACCGGTCAATTCGATTCAACCCATTTCTCCGCAGGAACCCCGTAGAAACCGGCCATTCTGGATGGCGTCAGAATTCCGGCGCGGTTGAATTAGGCCGTTCCCGTACACATATTTGAACGTGGTGGAGACCGATCTGCCCAGGCGACACGGGTCGGGGCGCAAGGGAGATCTGCCATCTCGGGAGAGTCGATTTGAGCGTGGGTGGGACGGACCCGGAGCCGCAGGACAGCGCGCAGAAAGAGGTCGGACTCGGCCCCGACGACATCGGCCGGATTATGGAGCGGCTCGGTGAAGGGGCGATTCTCGTCGATCTCGCCACGCGCACCATTCTGAAGGCGAACGAGCAGTTCTACAAACTGAGCCGCTTCGAGCCGGCCGATCTGCCGAATCTCGGACTGGTCCGCCTGCACGACCTCGATGATCTGGAGCGGATCCTCCAGAACGCGCGCCAGCCGGAAAAGTCGGGCGAAGTGATGCCCGGGATGACCGTCTCGGGACGTGACGGTGCGCTGTTCGCGGCCGATGTAAGGGTCACCTCGTTCGCCCACGGCGAGAGTGCGCTCGTGCTGATGACCTACCACCCCCCGGCGCATGAGAAGGCGGCGGGCCAGGATAGCGCTACCGCCGCGCCCACCCCGTCGACGAGCCCTCCATTGCTGTCCGCCTTCACCCAGCAACTCGCCAGCGTGAGGGAGCGGGACGCTCTGTGCCGTGTGATCGTCGAGGCGTCCTCGGCGCTGATGGCATCGGAGCAGGTCATGCTCGTGACTCAGCGTGGATCGCAGCCGGGTACCGAGACGATCGCGTCGTTCGGAATGTCGGCGGAGGCACAGGACGCGGCGGCACGCTGGCTGGGCCAGATGGTGACGAGCGGGCTGCTCTCTCCCGAGAAGACGCGGGTGATCGAAGCGTTGACGAACGAGGAGGGGCTGCGGACGGAGAAAGGGTGTCTTCCCGATTCGACGACGCGGGCGATGGTTATCTTCCCGCTGGAGAGTGACGGCCGACTGCTCGGGGCCTGGGCGCTGGGCTATCCCGAGGCCGGGGGGGTGCGCACCTGCGATCTCGATCTGGGACGGACCCTCGCGGCGCACATCGCAGGGACCGTCGCCGGAGTGCTCCTGCTGGAGCGCACGCGAAGGGAGAAGAGCCATCACGAGGTGCTGAACCGGATCATCTCATGGCTCCGCGGCCCGCTCGATCTGAACGAGATCCTCCACTCGCTCTGTGCGGAGCTGTGCAATACCCTGGAGGCAGATCGCTGCATGCTCCTGGTCGCCGAAGGCAGGGGGGAGAACGCGGGATCGAGGGTGCGCGTCGAAGCAGAACATCATCTGCCGGACCAGCTGCCGCTGAAGCCGAAGGGAACAATCCCATTCGGCTCGACCTCGCTCGGGTCGGCAGTCCTTTACTCGAAGGAGCCGCTTGCGGTCGAGGACCTGACGTTGCGCGCCGATCTGACCGAGGACGGGGAGGAGTCGGTGATGCGATTCGACCTGCGCGGCTTCATCATGGCGAAGATCGTGTCACGTCAGGAGTTCATCGGCCTGGTCGCAGTGGGGCGGTCGGAGCATTCCGTGCAGTGGACGACCGAGGAGGTTGATCTCGTGCGCGCCGTCGCCGACCACGCCGCGGTCACGATGGAGACCGGCCGTCTCGCCATTGCGAGCCAGGAGCGCGCCACCCAGATCGAGCGCGAGCGCCGTGAATGGGAGCGGACCTTCGACGCCATCCCCGACATGCTCTCGATCCATGACGGCTACGGCCGGATGCTGCGCGCCAACCTGGCGATGCAGGTGCGGCTTGGCGGTGATCCCCGCAGCTACCAGGGGAAGACCTGCGCCGAGATCCTCGAGGTGGTGATGGGGCAATCGAGCGGCTGCCCGCACGAGGAGGCGCAGAAGCTCCGCCGGGCGGTGGTTCGGGAGATCCAGGGAGAGAAAGGCGTGTTCGCCCTGACGGCCATCCCATGCTTCGACGCTTCGGGGAAATGCCTCTACATCATCCATAACTGCAAGGAGATCACCGAGGAGAAGCAGATTCGCGAGCAGCTCCTGCAGACCGAGAAGATGGCGGCGGTCGGCAACCTGGTCTCCGGAGTGGCCCACGAGCT
>JAPUIN010000262.1 GCA_027297005.1 Acidobacteriota bacterium | reverse complement strand
CCGAGGGCGAAGAAGTTCTTGCAGCGGGTCGCCTGGCGACCGGCCAGACCGGTTTCCGACACCGCCTTCAGGGTGAGGCCCGTCAGCGGCACCTCGAAGAGCCGGAAACCGGCCAGGCTGCCGTCCTTGAGGGGGTTTTCCTTGTAGCCGGCCTTGGCAAGATTCGCGTCGGTGAAGGCGTCACTGTCGACGATCAGAATCCCGCTCTCGACGAGATCGTCGAGATTTGTCTTGAGCGCGGCCGGGTTCATGGCCACGAGGACGCTCGGCTGATCTCCGGGGGTCAGGATGTCGTGCGAGGAGAAATTGATCTGGTAGCCGCTGACGCCCGCGAGGGTCCCGGCGGGGGCACGAATTTCCGCGGGAAAATCGGGGAGGGTCGCCAGATCGTTGCCGACCAGGGCCGTGGTGTCCGCGAACTGGTTTCCCGTGAGCTGCATGCCATCGCCGGAGTCTCCGACGAACCGTATGACGACCTCATCGATCTCTTGGATCTCGTCCCGGGGTGGTGCGACCTCCGTCTGTGTACTCACCGCCGTCCTGATCTCCGCGCGTCGATCCTCGGCGCCTGGTGGTTACGCCCCTTCAGGCGTGTTGAACGTCTGATGCAGCCTGGGTGGCAGGTTCACGACCTCCGCCGGGAAGTGCTCCGCCACGTATTGAACAATGTCCCTCACGGCGATCAACCCGGCACGCAACCCCACCGCGTCGACCAGCGGCACGTGCCGGTAGCCACGTTCCGTCATCAGCCGGACGGCATCGCCTAACGTGTCGTCCTTCGAGAGAACGGCGGGATCGGGGGTCATGTAGCGATCGATCGGGTCGGCGTCGGGCACCCCGGTCCCGATCAGCTTGTTGAGGACGTCGCGCTCCGTGAAGATGCCTCTGAGCCTCTCCCCATCGCAGATCAGGACACAGCCGACGCCGTCCTCCTTCATGACCCGCAGCGTTTCCGCGAGGTTCGTCCCGATCGGAATACAGGTCGGGTTGGACACCGGAAGATTCCGCAGCCTCTCGTCCCTGAGGGCCTCTTCGATGGTCATGGCGTTCACTCCTCTTAAGGTAATGACTATACTCCCATTCGACCACCCTGGGGGACCCGGATCGCAGCGCGCTCGCCCCGCACGGCGGTCAACCCGGCCCTCCTTCGGCGCCGCCGCCCCACCACCCCCGAATACGTTTCCGTTTGTGGTATAAGACGATCCGTCGGAAGCGCGGGCCTGTTCGCGCCCATCTGCGCCCCGGGGAGGGATCGGATGTCGAACGGAGACAAGTGGCAGAAGGGGACTCGGCCCCCGGCGCAGAACGGGGTTTCCGGGCGACGCAGCCTCACTCCCTCGGGCCCCCCCCTGACGGCCTGGAAAGCGGCCGTCCAGGTGGCCGTTCTACTCGGGATTCCGATCACCCTCCTCCTGATCGCCAGAATCATCCTGAGAGTCTATTTTCCCCACCTCGGATACTGAATCTCCGATCGACCCGTCCCGGCGCGCGAAGGTCTCCGAACCCGGAAGAGAGCATCACCTGCTCGTCTTGACAGGGGGAAGGGCCGAACGTACGATGTGCCGCGACTTGGCCGCACCGTGCGGTCCATGGGCGTCGGCCCCGCTCTCCTGGCGTCCTGCCCGGTCGTTCCGGGGAGGCAACATTAAAGATGATAACCGTGATACCAGACGAAGGCCCTACCGCTCCTCATCGATCAGGCAGGCTCTTCCCGGGATCGGCTCTGGTCGCGTGGATCCCGCTGCTCGCCATGGCAGGGTCCGCGTCGATCGCGTCCGCTCTCCCTCCCGAGGGGAAGCGGGGTTCCGATCTCACCGTGGAATCGGCCGTCATCTGCCGCGATGTGCAGGAGCGCAAGCCGATCGACATCGGCGACTCCTTCCCGCCCGACGTCGGGCGCCTGTACTGCTTCACCCGGGTCAACGGCGCAGCCGAGTCAACTCACGTGACCCACATCTGGTTCCACAATGACCGGGAGGTCCATCGGATGGAGCTGAACGTTGGCGGCCCCGCCTGGCGGACCTGGAGCTATAAGACCATCCCGCCCGAGTGGACGGGAGACTGGCGCGTCGACGTCGAGGATGCCGACGGCGTGATCATCTATTCACTCCCGTTCAAAATTGCCGCGGATACGCCGGGTGATGAACCGGCCGGTGAACAGTCCGGCCGTTGAGGGGGGTGCCTCCTGCCCGATCAAGCCGCGAACCCCGGGAAGGACGAGAAGTTGGTCGCTCACTTCAAGGACGGCCAGATCCGCAAGGGGTTCTCACGCGATTTCAACCCGACTCGTGAATCGTTCCATCTGCTGCGCCGGGAGGGGGAGATCGCCAGCTCCGAGGAGATCCAGGTCGAGGAGCTGAAGGCCCTGTTTCACGTTAAAACATGGGGACGGAAAGATCAGCATCGCGGTGTCGTCTCCAGCTTTCCTGACGACGCGACGCCCCCTTCCTCTGGCGACACCCTGAGCATGATCAAGACGGTGCTCGAGTTCTACGATGGCGAGAAGATATTCTGCTACAGCGATGACTACGACCCCGCCCGATCAGGCTTCTATGCGCTGCCTGCCGATCCGGCCGACAACAACCGGAAGATTTACGTGGTGAATTCATCACTGATCAACATCCAGTTCTATCGAGCGTGAGTTGACGAAACCCTCCGCGCGCGCGCTCCTCCCCATTCTGGCCGCTGCTCTCGTTTTTCTCGTCGCGCCGGCGCGCGAGGGGACAGCGGGTCCACGCGCCCCCAGGAGCCCGCCCGCGATCGTCCTGGGCATGCCGGATGGCCGCGAGCGTCTGGTCGAGGTGCACGACCTTGCTTTCGCCTCCTTCGAGCGCATCTATTACCACAAGGCGGCCTCCAGGTTCGAAAACCTCGAGGGGGAACGGGTCGATATCGAGAGCCGCCGTCTCGAGTGCGATTGCGTGCGCCTCGAAGATTGGACAAAATACAAATTCAAGTCGCTGCGGCAAATCGAGATCGATTACCCGGTCGATGGTCGCACGGCGCGGCTGCGCATCACTCATCGCGACGGCTCCATTTTCGAGGTTCCGGCGGAGCGACTCCACGGTGCCGGTGAGCCTCCCCCTCCGCGCTTCTCTGCGACCGTCGATGGTGTGCTCCGCGAATACCGACTGATCAGACCGGACCCGGAGCACGATCCCTGGCCGGAGGAGCGACTCGTCCGCATCCTGCTCCGTCGGCCGGCCGAGTTGAAGCGGCGCCGTTAGGAACCTGTCCGGAGCCGACCATGCGCCACGTGAGCCGATCGCCTCGATGACGCGTGAGGCGAGTGGACTGCGGACGCTGTGCCTGATCGTCGCGGTGTCGGGCGCGGCCGGCCTCGCTCACGAGGTCGCGTGGGCCCGGGCTCTCGGCCAGACGCTCGGCCTCTCCCTCCCGTCCCTCACAGCGGTTCTCGTCGCTTTCCTCGGCGGCCTCGGGCTGGGCGCACTGCTCGCCTCCCGGCGCGCGGGCCGCACCGGTTCTCCCCTCCGCGATTACGCGGTCCTCGAAATCGCCATCGCGATCTGGGGGTTGGCCGCTCCGTTCATCGCTGGGATGGTGCGCGAGGGAGTGGTGACACTCGCAGCCACCGGGCATTTTCGGGAGCATCAGGAGGCACTGCGGTTCGCCATTGCCTGCGTCGCGCTGACTCCATTGACTCTGATGATGGGTGCCACCTTCCCCCTCGTCATCCGCGAGGCGGGCCGACGGGGGGCCGATTCCGGCACGGCGGTGCGCGCCCTCTACGGTTGGAACACTATCGGCGGTGCGGTCGGCGCCTGCGTCGGCTCGTTCCTGCTGCTGCCGCTGCTCGGCACGAAGGGGGCCTTTATGGCTGCCGCCGGAGGGAACCTTCTCGCCGCCGTCGCAGCCCTCCTCTCGTGGCTCCGACAGCGGGCAGCGGCCGCCTCGAAGGTGATCGCGACGCCCGCCGAAGCCGGGATCACGGGGACCGCCACATCTCGTCGAGGCGGTTCGGCCCCCCTGGTCGTGGCCGCGCTGACCGCGACGATCGCAGGGGGAGCGGCTGCCCTTCTCCAGATCGGCTGGACCCGGGCCATCACACTGTCGTTCGGATCCTCAATCTACGCCCTCGGCATCACCCTGACCTCCTACATACTCGGCATCGGTCTCGGACCGCTCGTCGTTCCGCGCAGACTGCTGCGGCCCGATCGCGTGGTGGCCGTCGCAGCCGGCGCCTTCTGGATCGTGGCCACCTCCTCGCTGGCGCTTCTTCCCCTGCTGGGGAGGATGCCGGTGCTTGCCGCGTTCCTGTCGGGTCGATTCGAGACGTCACTCCCCCTGATGTTTGCCGCACAGTCCGGAGCCATTCTGCTCTGCCTGCTGCTCCCGACGCTGGCGCACGGCGCGACCTTTCCCTGTCTGGCGTTGCTCGGTGAAGGGAACGGACGGGTCCCCACGCACCGCGCCGCGGCCCTCGTCTACACCTGGTCGACCTGGGGATCGGTCGCCGGACTGTCGGCCGGGGGGCTTCTGTTGATTCCATCGATCGGCGCCGAGCGAACCCTGAGGGTCGCGGCATGCATGGCTCTGCTCCTTTCGTTCATCTTCTTTCTAACGCGTCTCGCGCCTGGAGGCTCCGCGCGTCCGCGACCGCTGCGTCAGGCGCTCGCGACCGCGCTCTGGCTCGCCCCCCTCGTCCTTCTGGCGTTGCCCCGCTGGGACCGGGACGTCATGACCTCGGGCGGGTTCCTGTACGGCCCGATCTACCGATCCGCCATGGGCCAGAGCGGCCTGCCCGAAGTGATGCGCCGTCGCGGCGAGGTGCTCTTCGAGCGGGAGAGTGCCGAGGCTCTGGTGACCGTGCGGCGAAGCCAGGCCGGCGTCCTGTCGCTGCAGATCAACGGACGGACGGAAGCCTCTTCGGGAGGTGACATGGCGACTCAACTTCTCGCCGCCCACCTGCCGCTCCTGCTCCACCCTGGTCCGGAGAAAGTCCTGGTGATCGGGCTGGCGAGCGGCATCACGGTGGGAGCTGTGGGGAGCCACGCGGTCCGCGACATCCGCGTCGTTGAGATCGTACCGGCCGTCGTCGAGGCGGCGAGACTGTTTTCTCCTCACAACGGTAACGCGCTGGATGACCCGCGTCTCGAGATCGTGCTTGACGATGCGCGGGCCCACCTCCTCACCTCCGCGGATCGCTTCGACGTCATCACGTCGCAGCCGTCCAATCCGTGGATTGCCGGAGTCGCCAACCTTTACACCGTCGAGTTCTACGATCTGATCCGATCCAGGCTGAAGCCCGGCGGTCTCTTCTGCCAGTGGGTTCAGGCTTACCATCTCGATCCGATCGATCTGCGCGCTATCGTTGCCTCGTTCCTGCGCATCTTCCCGGATGCGACCCTCTGGGAGGAATCGGCAGGAAGTGGCGATTATTTTCTGATCGGCGGTGATGGACCTCTGCGCATCGATCCCGAACGGTTGCGATCGGCGCCAGGCGCGCTCGCGGAGTTGAGTGCCGCGGGGATCCGGGATGAGGTCGATCTGCTGGCCCGCTTCGTCACCGGACCGACGGGCTTGTTCGATTTTTCCGCCGGCACACCTCCTCAAACTGATGATCGGCTCGATCTGGAATGGCGTGCGCCACTGGCCCTGTTTCGGCGGACCCTCCATCTTCAGGTGACCGAAATTAACCGCCATCGCCAACCCGTGGGACCGTTTCTCTCGCCGGCCAGCGCGGTCGATCCGGGCCTCCTCGCGCGTCTCAGCCAGCGACTGCGTGAGCGCGAGGCGCGGCTGCAGATCGTCGAGGGGTTGGACGCTGCCGATTTCGAGACGCTCACCGACCCCTACATGGCGGCCGGGCTCTCGGCGCTGCGCGCCGGACTCTACCCGGACGCGATCGCCTTATTGAACCGTGCCACCTCCAAGAATCCGGAGAGCGGTACGGCCGGCCTGCTTCTCGGTGAGGCGTATCGCGCCGCCGATCTCCTGGATGCCGCCGTCGTCGTCTTCCGCAGGGTGGTCGAGGTGCGTCCCAATCTGTCTCCCGCGTGGAACGCTCTGGGGCGGACGCTGTGGTCTCTCGATCGGGCCGGTGAGGCGCGCGACGCCTTCGACGAGGCGTTGCGTCGCGATCCGGGGTTTGCCGCGGCGCGCAACAACCTGGGGAGCATCTTGCTTGCGTCGGACGATCCGGTCGGGGCGCGTCGCGAATTTGAAGCCGCGCTCGTCGACGATCCTTTCCTGGCGGCCGCGCGCGCCAATCTCGGTCTCGCCCTGAAGCGGCTCGGTGATCTCGCGGGCGCCGAGAGCGCTTACCGCCAAGCACTCACGCTCGCTCCTCTCAACAACGACGTGCGGTACAACCTGGCCATGTTGCTGCGGGAGACGGGGCGTGATGATTCGGCCAGGCGGGAGTTCGCCCGGATCCTAGAGATCGATCCGGTAGACGCCGGCGCCCGTGCGGCCCTGAGTCCGGAGGACGCCCCTCGTTGAGGGACGTTCAGGCCGGCAGGAGAGGGAGCACGTCCCGGCCATTGTTCCACGATGCAAGACCGACCGCCGGCTCGCCCCCCTGAAGCGGCTCGAGAAGCGCACTCAATTCGAGCATCCGCCGGAGCGGTCCCCGGCAATGCCGCACGCGCAGCTCCCCGCCGCGTCCCCGCGCTTCCTTCAGGCAGAGGATCAGCATCCCGATCCCGGCGCAATCGACGAACGGCACGCCCGCAAGGTCGATGACGACCCTCCGAATGCCGCGGTTCAGGAGGCATCGCACTCTGCGCAGAATCTCTCGGGTTCCGGACCCGGCGGCGAGCGGCCCCCGAATTTCCAGAACTCCCCGGCTTCGTTCCCTGACCTCGCGAATTTTCAGCCTGTGCGTCATGCCGATCTCCTCCCGGCGTCGAGCGCCTACAACGATATCTACGCACGGCTTCGGGGATCGGTTCCACTCAACCCGGTATGATTCCAATCGCGTGGTCGAGGCGGGCCAGGAGCCTGTCGGGG
>JAPUIN010000261.1 GCA_027297005.1 Acidobacteriota bacterium | reverse complement strand
CTTCGACGGCAGCCGGCAGCGCCGCCTCACCCGGGGAGGCAATAGCTTTTCCCCTTCCTGGTCACGCTGACCACGGTGAGGGCGCGTGCTATAATCCCCGGCCGCGATGGCGTTCCGTATCATCCGGCCGGGGGCGGCCGGTTTTCGTGCCCGGACTCGAGAAGTGTGATTTCAGGATGACTCAGTCTCAATGATGATTGACTTCCAAGAACGGAGGAGGTTTGGCGATGCTTGAAAGGTTCCCCCGCTCCCTGATCGTGCCGGCCGTGTTGCTCTGCTGCATCACCTTCATGAGCGCCTGCAGATCGGCGCCATCACCCGATCCGGTGACCACCTCCGCGCCCGATATGGGGACGCCGACGCAGGCGGAGCGTGTTGATGAGACGTCCGATTTCGCCGACCCGGAGCCAACGGGCGAGACGATCCGCGAAACCCCCTCTTCGCTTGCCGACCGCCTGAACGCTCAGAATGTGCTGGCCATCGTTCACTTCGACTTCGACAAATATGACCTGCGTGAGGATGCGCGCCGGACGCTGGCCCGAGATGCGGGTCGTATCAAGGAGAACGGGCAGCTGAAGATCCGTATTGAAGGGCACTGTGATGAGCGCGGAACGGTCGAGTACAACCTGGCGCTCGGTGAAAAGCGCGCCCGGGCGGCGCGTGATTTCCTGGTCTCACAGGGGATCCCCGTGTCACGTCTGAGCATCATCAGCTACGGCAAGGAGCGCCCACTCGAGTCCGGCCATAACGAGTCCGCCTGGGCGCAGAACCGCCGCGCGGAGTTCATCTGGCGGGCGAACTGAATGAAACGGGAACCATGGCCAGCGTCCTCCCCGAGGGGCTGAAGCGGGGCCGAACGGGTCACTCTCCGCGTGGCATTGCGACGCTGATTCCGGCCGCCCTGCTGCTCGCGGCATGCGCCACGCCTGGCACGCACCAGGTGCAGGTCGACCTCGATCACATTCAGCAGCAACTGTGGGCGATCCAGAAGGAGAATGCCGCACTCACGGACGAGGTGGCGCGGATGCGTGAGGCGGGCGGACCGAACACGGCTCTCGGCGGGTCCGCGATCGATCTGAGGATGGAGCGGCTGGATCAGGAGCTCGCGCGGCTTCAAACACGGCTCGACGATACCGATCAGCGCATCACGGCGGTCGTCCAGGATCTGAGGACCACGCGTGACGCGCTGCAGGCCCTCGTGGCGACCCTGCCCGCCGGCGCGGGGCCATCCGCCGGGTCGCTGGACACCCTCCCGACCGGGGAGAACCAAATCGAGAGGGGCGCCTCGGTCGCCGGAGCGCCGACATCCGTTCCCCCTCCGCGGGCTGTCACGACTCCCCTGGCCCTCGAGAACCTTTACCGCCAGGGATACGCCGATTACACCAAGGGGAACTACGCCCTCGCGCTTCAAGAGTTGGCCGAATTCCAGCAACGCTATCCGGACAGTCCACTGGCCGATGACGCGCAATACCTGAGGGGCGAGGTGCACTTCAGTCAACAGCATTATCCCGAGGCTATCGAGGTGTTCGACCAGCTTGTGAGAGAATATCCGGGAGGTGACAAAATTGGTCCGGCCTATCTGAAGAAGGGCCTGGCACTTCTCGAGATGAACCGCACCGCGGACGCGGTGGTGCAACTTCAGCACGTAATCGACATGTACCCCGAGTCCGAGGAGGCGCGCATCGCCAGAGATCGACTGCGCAACCTCGGCCTCAGGGAAAGATGAAGGAACCAGGAGGAAGTCGTCGTGGCACGAACTAAATCCGCAGCCAAGAACGTGCGCAAGAGCCTGAAGCGCAATGAAATCAACCGCAGCCGCCGCGGCCGATTGCGCACCCAACTCAAAAAGCTGCGCGCTCTCATTGATTCCAAGGACGCGGCGGCGGCGAAGAAGGCATTGCCGTCCACCCTGTCCCTGATCGACCGTTCCTTCAAGAACGGCATCCTGCAACGGAATACCGCGGCGCGCTATAAGTCCCGCCTGTCCCGCCACGTCGTGGCGCTCGGCAGGAGCCGCTGACCGGAAGAACGATGTCGATCGTCCGCATCCGCATCAGTTCGGCACGCGAGGTCGCCGAGCTCCACCGCCGGATGGAGCGGATGATGGAACGTCTCCTGCACGGAGCGGAGGCGGTCGATCCCCAGCGCGGCTTCATCCCCCGCGTCGACGTTTACGACAGCGAGGAGGGGTTGCTCTTGACCATGGAGATTCCGGGCGTCGGCCGGGAGGGGATCGAGATCCTGGTCCAGGGGTCCTACTTGCGCGTCTCCGGTGTGCGCCAGGAGCCCGCTTCCTCCGGGCTGCTGCGCTGGCACCACATGGAGATCGCCTACGGTCCATTCGAGCGTATCGTGGCGCTGCCCCGTGAGGTCGATGCCGAAAGCATCCGTGCGACGTATACCGACGGCTTCCTGAGAATCGTAATCCCGAGCGGTACGCCAACGCCCAGGCAGGTGCCGATCAGCGACGCCTGATCCTGGCGCAGGGAGGTCCGATGGAGGAACGGAACGGCACCGCAGGGGCCGCTGTCAACGCAGCGTCTCCCGCCGAGAAATCCGTTCCCGACTCCAGGCACGAGTCACCATCGATACCCTCCTCGCTGCCGATCCTCCCGCTCAAGAACACAGTCGCCTTCCCGCAAATCCCGATCCCGCTCGTAGTCGGTCGCGCGGCGAGCATGCGCCTGATCGACGACGCCATGGCGGCGAACCGCCTGATCGGCCTGATAGCCCAGAAGGACCCCGGGAAGGACGATCCGGGGGAATCGGACATTCATCGCATCGGAACCGCCGCCATCATCCAGCGCATGCTCAAATTCCCCGACGGGACGCTCCGCGTGCTGGTCAACGGCCTCGAACGGTTCCGCCTCACGCGGACCATTCGCACCGACCCCTATCTGGTCGCCGACATCGAGCTCCTCGAGGAGGAGACCGAAACCTCGGTCGAGGTGGAGGCACTGGCGAAAAATCTTCAGGCCCAGATATCCCGGATGCTCTCGCTGATGCCGATCGCCTCGGACGAGCTGGGCATCGCGCTTCTCAATGCCGGGGATCCGGGCCGATTCGCCGACCTGGCCGCGGCCCTGCTGGTGCGCGACCCCGCGGTGAAACAGGAATATCTTGCGACCCTCCCGGTCAAGGAACGTCTGCGCAGGCTGACAGGGCAGATCAGCCACGAGATCGAGGTGCTGGAGCTCGGTTCGAAAATTCAGCAGCAGGTCCAGGATGAAATGGAGAAGGGGCAGCGCGAGTTCGTCCTGCGCCAGCAGCTCAAGGCGATTCAGAAAGAGCTGGGGATGGAGGATGACGGCGATGGCGAGATCCTGCGGCTTCAGGAAGAAATCGAGAAGGCCGACATGCCGCCAGCCGTGCGCGAGGCCGCCGACCGTGAGCTGAAGCGCCTCCGGACGATCCCGACTGCCTCAGCAGAGCATGTCGTCGTCCGAACCTACCTCGACTGGCTGATCGCTCTCCCCTGGTCGAAGAGGTCAAAGGCCGCGATCGATCTCCCCCGAGCGCGTGCGATCCTGGACGAGGATCACCATGACCTGGAACAGGTCAAGGAGCGCATCCTCGAGTTCCTCGCGGTCCGCAAGCTGCGCGACTCATCCAAGGGTCCGATCCTCTGCTTCGTCGGGCCGCCCGGGACGGGTAAGACCTCGGTCGGACGTTCGATCGCCCGGGCCACGGGCCGCCAGTTCCAGCGTCTCTCGCTCGGGGGGATCCGCGACGAGGCGGAGATCCGCGGCCATCGGCGCACCTACGTCGGCGCCCTGCCCGGCCGGATCATCGAGGCCCTGCGCAAGTGCGGAACGCGCAACCCCGTGATCATGCTGGATGAGATCGACAAGCTGGGGGCCGATTTCCGCGGTGATCCGGCCTCGGCGCTGCTGGAGGTGCTCGACCCCGAACAGAATCATACCTTCGTCGATCACTATCTCGACGTGCCGTTCGATCTCTCCAGAGTGATGTTCATTACCACCGCCAACGTGCTCCACTCGATCCCCGCCCCCCTCCGCGATCGGATGGAGGTCCTCGAGCTGCCGGGCTATACCGACGAGGACAAGTTGCTGATCGCCCGGCGCTTTCTAATCCCGCGCCAGCTCACCGAAAGCGGGCTCGCGCCGGGGGAGATCGAGTTCGAGGACGGTGCCCTGAGCCGCATCATCTCACGCTACACGCAGGAAGCCGGCCTGCGTAACCTGGAGCGTGAGATCGCCAAGGTCTGCCGCAAGATCGCCCTGGCGAAAGCGGAAGGGCGCGGTGCACCCGCGACCATCCGCGAGAAGGATCTCATCTCCTGGCTGGGGCCCGAGCGGCGTACCGGTACCGAGCTCGAACGCTCAGCGCAGCCGGGTGTCGCCATCGGCCTCGCCTGGACCCCGTACGGCGGTGAGATCCTGTTCGTGGAGGCAACCCGGATGCCGGGAGGGAAGACGTTGACTCTGACCGGTCAGCTGGGCGACGTGATGCGCGAGTCGGCTCAGGCCGCCCTCTCCTACGTCCGCGGGCACGCCGCGGAGCTCGGCATCCAGACCGACTTCTTCAGCCGATCCGACCTGCATCTGCACGTTCCATCCGGCGCCATCCCGAAGGACGGCCCTTCGGCCGGGGTGACGATGGCGACCGCCCTCACCTCGCTCCTCACCGGCCGTCCCTGCCGCCCGGAGATCGCGATGACCGGGGAGATCACCCTGCGGGGGAAGGTGCTTCCAGTCGGCGGGATCAAAGAGAAGGTGCTGGCGGCACGCCGGGCCGGGATCCGGACCATCATCCTGCCGGCCGATAATGAAAAGGACCTGCACGATGTGCCGGAGGAAGCCCGGCGCGATCTGCAGTTCCGGTTCGTCGCAGCGGTCGACGCGGCGATCGAGGCCGCGCTCCAGCCGGCCGCGTCGGGGCGCGAAGCCTCGAAGGGTGCGTCTCCGGTCAAAAAGCCGCGTCGATCCTCCCGGCGATCGGGGCGCGGCTCCGCCATCAACCCCCATTAACCTTTGATCACCCCGATCGGCACCAGCTTCGCTACCCGCCGCGAGATGCCGGCGCGCTGGACGACATCGACCACCTCGGAGACATCTTTGTAGGCCTCCGGGATCTCCTCCGCCAGGGTCGCGTATCCTTTGGACCGCACGATCACACCGCGCTCCTCCATCTCCCTCACGATCGCCCGGCCGCGAGCGCTGCGCTGCGCGGCGGCCCGGCTCAGACGTCGACCGGCACCATGGCAGGTCGACCCGAACGTCTCCTCGGTCGCCCGCCGCGTCCCGACCAGAACGTAGGAACAGCGCCCCATGTCCCCGGGAATGAGGACCGGCTGGCCGACCTCACGGTACGCCTCGGGGGTGCGCGGGTCGCCCGCGGCGAAAGCCCGCGTCGCCCCCTTGCGGTGCACGCAGAGCAGACGTTCCTTCCCATCGACCAGATGACTCTCGACCTTGGCGATGTTGTGACAGACGTCATAGACCACTTCGATCCCGAGCTCGGCCGGACCCTTGAGGAACACCTTCTCGAAGGTCTGTCGCACCCAATGGGTGATCAGCTGGCGGTTGGCGAAGGCAAAGTTGGCCGCCGCGTACATCCCCCCCATGTAGCTCTTCCCCTCCTCGCTCTTCACCGGGGCGCAGCAGAGCTGCGGATCGGGGAGATGGATACCGTACTTCCGCGAGGCGCGCAGCATCTGCTGCAGGAAATCGTCGCAGACCTGATAGCCGAGTCCGCGTGAGCCGGTGTGGATTGAGATGGTGATGAGATCCCGCTCGAGACCGAGAGCCCGCGCCGCCGCCTCGTCATAGATCTCCGCGACCCGCTGCACCTCCAGAAAATGGTTGCCCGAGCCGAGCGTCCCGAGCTGCGAACGGCCGCGCTCACGCGCCCGCGCCGAGACATGGTCCGGATTGGCCCCCGCCAGGCGTCCACCCTCCTCGATGTACAGCAGATCCCGCGTGTCGCCGTAACCGGAGCGGATCGCCCACTCGGCTCCGCCCGCCAGCACCCGCGTCAGGCTCTTCGCGTCGAGACGGAGGTCGCTGCGGTGCGATCCGACGCCGGTCGGAACATTGCGGAACAGTGCCTCGACCAGATCACGAATCCGGGTCTGCGCCTCCTCGTGGCTCAGATCCGAGCGCAGCAGCCGAACCCCGCAGTTGATG
Organism: Acidobacteriota bacterium; assembly: GCA_027297005.1. The sequence goes on along the minus strand of JAPUIN010000261.1, from coordinate 2,093 downwards.
TCATAGCCGACACCGCCGGGCGAGATCACCCCTTCGTCGAGGTCGAACGCCGCCACGCCGCCGATCGGAAATCCGTATCCCCAGTGGATGTCCGGCATCGCCAGCGAAGCGCCGACGATGCCCGGAAGGCAGGCGACGTTGTAGACCTGCTGCAGCGAGGCGTCGCCGCGGATCCCCTCGATCAATCGCTCGTCCGCGAAGATGAGCCCCGGAACGTTCATCCTGCCGTGCTGCGGGATCCTGTACCGGCACGTCCCGGCCGGTTCGATCGGCACGTTCACATTCTGCTTCACGCCTGCCTCCCCGGGCTCAGATGTCGAAAACGATGCGCACCCGCCATTGTCCGGCCCGGCGGACGATGCGGAGCTGGTGGTAGGTGATCGCCTTGACTTCACAGTTCAGTCGGTGCCGCGATTCATCGAACACCTCACCGACCGCCGCACCGCTCGCGGTGAACGTCCTGCGATCGACGCGATCGACCACAAACCGCGAGTAGACCCAGCCCCGCACCTCGTGCTGGAAGAGAACCTCGGACAACCAGCGCACCAGGAGATCTTCCGGTCCGTCTCCGCGCACCGCGATCCGGATCCGCCGGGCGGGTCGCACCGAGCGGCGATCGCAGATCAGGTCGGCGAGGGCACAGGACGCGTTGGAGAATAGCTTCGGCAGTGTGGCGGCCACAACACTCGCCGCCACATCGGCCGTGTGCTCCACGAACCGATAGGGTCGGTTCACCGTTCAGGCCCTCCCCCGTCTCCGGCGGCGCCGCTTCCGGACGGCCGGGCGTCCGGCGCCGGCCTCGGACGCCATGGCCGGATCCACGAGCGAGAAGTCGATCTGCATCATGAAGGGGTTCACGCGATCAACTCGCACGCGCACCGTCTCTCCCAGCCGAAAGACGCGTCCGTGTCGTTCCCCCTTGAGGATCTGTTTTCGCTCCAGGAAGCGATAGTTGTCGTCGCCGAGCGTCTCGATCGACACCAGCCCGTCGATGAAGAACTCCGTCAGCTCGACGAAGAAGCCGTACGGGTGGATCGACAGAATGAGCCCGTCGAATTCCTCCCCCACCCGCGCGCTCATGAAGACGATCTTCTTCCACTCGATCAACTCTTTCTCCGCCGCGTCGGCCGTCCGCTCCCGCTGCGAGGAACGCAGGGCCGCCTCGGGCAGAAACCCCTCCATGGCGGAGCGCTCACGATCGTCGAGTACACCCCCTTCGATCAACCGCTTCAGGATCCGATGCACGATGAGGTCCGGATAGCGTCTGATCGGCGAGGTGAAGTGCGTGTAGCACGACGAGGCCAGGCCGAAATGGAGCTCGCGCCCGTCCGAATAGCGCGCCTGCTTCATCGATCGCAGCATCAGGCGCGAAAGGAACCGCTCCTCGGGCATGCCGCGCACCGCCTTCACCAGTTCCTGAAAAGCCGACGGCTCGATCGAGGTGTACGGGCGCGGCAATCGGTAGCCGAATGCCTGCGCCACCCGGTCGAACTCCTCCAGCTTTTTCGGATCGGGACGCTCGTGGATTCGGTACATCGAGGGGAGGCGGGCCTCGAACAGGTGTCGCGCCACCGTCTCGTTGGCCGCCAGCATGAACTCCTCAATCAATCGGTGGGCGACGTTCCGCTCCAGCGCCAGGATCCCGGTCATCTCGCCGGTCGCAGCCAGGACGATCTCCGGCTCCGGCAGATTGAACTCGATGCTGCCGCGATCGGTGCGGCGGGCGTTCAGCAGTCCCGCGACCTCCTCCATCAGACGGAACACCGGCACCAGGTCACGATAGCGCTCGCAGACGACCGGATCGCCGTCCACCAGGATCCGCGCGACATCGGTGTAGGTCATGCGCGCCGCGCTGCGGATGACGCCCCTCGCGAACCGGTGGCCGACGACCGCCCCTTTCCCGTCGAGGGTCATCACGCACGACTGGACGAGCCGGTCGACGCCCGGATTGAGGGAGCAGATCCCGTTGCTCAGCTTCGGGGGGAGCATCGGGATGGCGGTGCCGGGGAAGTAGACGCTGGTGCCGCGCTCGTACGCCTCGGCATCGAGGGCGCTCGAGAGCGGGACGTAGTGGGCAACATCGGCGATGTGGA
>JAPUIN010000260.1 GCA_027297005.1 Acidobacteriota bacterium | reverse complement strand
ATGCGGGCACGATTCGCCTCCGCCCAGGTGCACTTCGCCAAGGCGGAGAAGTACCGCGAGGCGGGGCAGCTGGATGCGGCGATCGCTGAATATCAGCAGGTCGTCTACCTGGCGCCGGCGCATCAGTTCGCCGCCAACGAGCTGGCCAAAGCGCTGACCGAGTGGCGCCTCAAGGAGGAGTCGCAGGTGTCGCGGATGGAGGCGATGAAACGCCGTATCAAGAACTCCCCGGGGCGGAACGCCCCGAGGCTGAAGCCCGGTTCCAACATTCCGATCGTCCTGCGGTTCAAGAACGAAACCATCGAGAAGATCTACGACGCCCTCTCCAAGGCGTCCGGTATCAATTTTATCTACGATGACCGTCTCGATCTCAGCAAGAAGATCTCCATCGACATCGCCGACGTGACCTTCGCCCAGTCGCTCGGACATCTGATGGCGATGAACAAGCATTTCTTCAAGATCTGGGATGAGAACACCATCCTGATCGCCGACGACACGCCGCAGAAGCACAAGGAACACGACGATCTGGTCATCCAGACATTTTATCTCAGCAACGCCGACGTAAAGGACGTCCAGGTGCTGCTGCGTACGCTGCTGGACGCCCGGCAGATCGCCCAGAACGACCGCCTTAACGCCATCACGATCCGCGACACCCCGGCGCGGGTCCAGGTGGCCCAGAAGATCATCGAAGCGAACGACAAGGCGAAGGCGGAGCTGGTCATCGACATCGAGCTGCTCGAGGTCAATCGCACGATGCTGCAGAATCTGGGGATCGACCTGTTCGGGCCGGAGGGGGGGACCGGTAAGACGCTCGGCCTGCAGTACGCCGGCGGCAACGCCGTCTCCCTGGAGAATCTCGATCTATTGAAGCAGAAGGGTTCCTGGCTGCTCGGGCCGGTCCCGGGGGTGGTGATCAATTTCCTCAAGGCGGATGGCGACGCCCAGGTGATCGCGCGGCCGCAACTTCGGGTGAGCGCCGGGGAGAAGGCGTCGGTGCGCATCGGCGACCGTATCCCGATCCCGACCACGACGTTCAACGCGGCGCCGACGATCGGCGGGACGGTCGGCATACCGATCACCTCCTTCACCTACCAGAACGTCGGCATCAACATCGATCTCGAGCCTCGTGTGCATCACAACCGGGAGATCACCCTGAAGGCAAAGATAGAGATTTCGTCGCTCGCCGGCACGGTCTCCGCCGGGGGAGGCGTGACCCAGCCGATCATCGGGACCCGTGAGATCGACACGACGATCCGCCTCAGGGACGGGGAGACCAACCTGCTGGCCGGGCTGATTCGCGAGGAAGAGCGCAAGTCGCTCACCGGAGTGCCGGGGCTCTCGAGCATTCCGATCCTGCGGCGGTTGTTCGGAAACACCGAAACCAACGTGCAGAAGGTGGATATCGTGCTGACCATCACGCCGCACATTATCCGCATCCCGGACATCACCGAGGAGGACCTGCTGCCGCTCTGGATCGGCACGGAACAGAACATCGCGCTACGCGGCGCCAGCCGGCAGAGCGCCTTCGGAAACATGTTCGAGGAAACACCGGTGCCGCCATCGTATCCCGGTATCCCGGACTTCTCGGAGGAGGAGGCGGATTCAGCCGGTTCGGCCGCCGCGGCCGGCACGTTCGGCGCGGTAACTGCGGTCGCCGGTTCAGGCGGGACCGGCGCCTCGGGTGGCCCGGACATTTCATCGGGCGGCGGGGGCGACGAGGTTGAAGTGCCCCCGCTACCGGCCGCCGCCGCGGTACCGCCTCCCGACGAGATCCCGGCCGAAGACCAACCACCGCCGGATCCGGGCGGTCCGGCCGTGGTGACCTTCGATCCATCGTACCTGGCGACGGCGGTCGGCGAGGAGTTTTCCGCCAGCGTGGTGATCAGCGGCGCCTCGCAGGTCGGCAGCGTGCCGTTCCATCTCGGCTTTGATCCGCAGTACGTCGAGTTCCTCGGCGCGGCGCAGGACTCCCCCTTCCTCGGTCAGGATGGCACGCCGGTCTTCGTGCTGGCGACGGTCGGCGGGAACGGGCGCGAGGTGATCGTCGGGCTCTCGCGGCAGGGGAGCCGGCCGGGCATCGGCGGCCAGGGGATCCTGATCGAGCTCAAGTTCCGTGCCAAAAAGTCCGGCACGACGGCGCTCGGCTTCACCGATCTCTCGGTGCTCGACCCATCGGCCCAGCCGCTGCCGTTCGAGAAGCTCGGCATGACGGTTGTCGTGCAGTAGGAGAGTGAGCGGTTGTTGAAAAGTGATACGGGAAGCGAGGGTTTCACTCTGATCGAGCTTCTGGTCACCATCTCGGTGATCCTGATCCTCGCGGGCGCCATTATCCCGTCGGCCAACTTTGCCGTCAAGCGGGAGAAGGAGTTGACCTTGAGACGCAACCTCAGGATGATGCGTATGGCGATCGACGAGTACAAGAAGTTCTGTGATGCCGGGGCGATTCAGAAGGAAGGGGTCGATTCGGAATGCTATCCCGAGGATCTCGAGACCCTGGTCGAGGGGGTGGAGCGCGTCGGCGCCCTGGGCCAGGAAATGAAATTCCTCCGCCGCATCCCGCTGGATCCGATGACCAAGGACTACGAATGGGGCAAGCGGTCTCTGCAGGACGAGCATGACTCGTCCTCGTGGGGCGGCCAGAACGTGTACGATGTCTATACGACCCATTCGGGCACCGCCCTCGACGGCACGGAGTACTCGGAATGGTGAAGCGCCATGCTCTGCCCGGTCCTGCCGGGCCGAAAAGCCGGATAGCCCGCGCCGTGGAGCGCGGCTTCACGCTGATAGAAATGCTGATCGTCGTGGCGATCGTCGGGATTCTCGCCGGCATGGCCACCGTGCAGCTGCGCCAGACACCACGTACGGCGAAGGAGGCGGTTCTCAGGGAGGACCTGTTCGTCCTGCGCGATGTCATCGACCAGTATT
>JAPUIN010000026.1 GCA_027297005.1 Acidobacteriota bacterium | reverse complement strand
TTCTTCAAGCGACTGCCATACACCGTCAACCTGGGGCTGCAGATACTCACCCTCTTCTCGGGTACCGTCTCCGGCTCGGTCCTGATCCTGATGACCCAGCCGTTGTTCAGCCTGGCCCGGTTCCGGACCGTCGCCATGATCGTCGTCGTCAACGCGGTCCTCGCGGTCATCGTCGGCATCGCGCTGCACACCTACGACACGATGCGCAAGCAGATCGAGGCCTCCTACGAGGCGTTGCGCCAAAAGGAGGCGATGCAGCGCGAGCTCGAGATCGCGCGCGACGTCCAGCGCGAGCTGTTGCCGCGGACCTTCCCGAAGATGAGCGGCCTCGAGCTGTCGGGCGCCTGCCATCCCGCCATCGGCGTGGGAGGGGACTACTACGACTTCCTCATCTTCTCGGAGGACCAGATTGGGCTGGTAATCGCCGACGTATCGGGGAAGGGGATTCCGGCGGCCCTGCTGATGGCCGGCCTTCAGGCCTCGGTGCGGAGCCTCGCCATTCCGTCACGATCGCCCAGCGAGGTGAACCGGCGCCTCAACGAGATGCTCTACCGCTCGACCTCCTCCTCACGCTACGCCACGTTCTTCCTGGGGATGTACGATGCCCGAAGCCGGGTACTCACCTACAGCAACGCGGGACATTACCCGCCGCTGCTCATGGGCGCCGCGGGAACGCATCGCCTCGAGGCCGACGGGATTCCGATCGGCCTGCTACCCGAGGCAGAGTACCGAGAGGGGCAGCGTCAGATGCACGCCGGCGATCTCCTCGTCCTGTACACCGATGGCATCATCGAAGCCCCCGATGCGGACGATCGCGAGTTCGGCGAGGCGCGCCTGATCGACATTCTCGAGAAGAATCGCGACAAGAATTTGGACGAAATGATCTTCATCGTCCTGCACGAGCTGGCGCGGTGGACGGGTGGTGGGCCCGGTCACGACGACGCGACCCTCGTCCTGGCGCGGGCGCGGTGAGGCGGTGCCGATGACCACCGCCGGCGGCCCCCCGGGGGCGATCCAGGTCTTCGTGTGGGCCTGCGCAAACTCCGCGGCGGGGGCGGCGGTCGGCGGGACCCTCGCGGTCTTCCGCGAGGGAGGCTTCGAGCCGACGATCCTTTTGATCAGCGTCCTGTTCGGCAACGTCGTCGGTTTCACCGTGCTGGCGGCGACCGCCCTGCTCTCGCCGCGGCTCCGCGCCGTCGGACCGTGGGTGCGGGCCGGCCTGCTCAGTCTCACCCTCCTGTCCGGATCGGTCGCCGGGACATCGCTCGTGATCTATCTGTTCCCCCTGTTCGTGCTGCGCGACGTGCGGCAGGCGCTCGCGGTGGCCGGGATCAACGGATTGCTGGCCCTGATCGTCGGCGGCGTCGTGCACGTCTACGAGGGGATGCGCTGGAGACTGGCGGAGTCGCTGCGCGAAGTGGAGGAGGTCCGGCTGGTGCAGGCTCGGCTCAGGGAGCAGGCGGCGCTCGCCGAGCTCGCGGCGCTGCAGGCGCGCATCCATCCGCACTTCCTGTTCAATACGCTGAACACGATCTCGTCTCTTGTGGAGGACGACCCGCGCAGCGCCGGCGAGGTGGTGCAGGGGTTGGCCGAGCTGTTCCGCTACATCTTTCGTGCGGCCGATTCGCACCCGGTGCCGTTGTCCGAGGAGCTCGAATTCGTCCAGCGCTACCTGACCGTCGAGCGGGCGCGATTCGGGGAGCGTCTGCGCGTTGTGCGCGAGGTCGACGAACGTGCCCTGAGCGCGCCGGTTCCCGGCCTGATTCTGCAGCCGCTGGTCGAAAATGCCGTGGGCCACGGTATCGCCCCCTTGCGGCGAGGTGGCACGGTGCGGATCACGGCGAAGGTCGAGGGGGGGGATCTGCGCGTCGAGGTGGCAGACGATGGCGCGGGCCTCCAGTCCGAGGCGGCCGAATGCATTCGCGAGGGACACGGCCTGGCGAACGTCCGGCAGCGCCTCATGACCCTGTATGGCGCCCGCGGGGTGCTCGAGATCGCCCCGAATCCGGGCGGTCGCGGCACCGTCGTCCGTCTTCGCCTGCCATTCACGCCGACCGATCCCGAGTCGACAGCGGTTCCGGCACCGGCCGCAGCCGGCCGGGCCGGTGGCGTGAGCCGGGCGTGAACGGGTGCATCATCGCAAGGAGGATTCCGGGGTGAGCGCACGCATCGTCATCGTGGACGACGAGAAGCCGGCCCGGGATCGGCTGCGGCGGCTGCTCGCCGACCATCCCGACCTGGTCATCGTCGGCGAGGCGTCCGACGCGACCTCGGCCGTCGAGTTGATCGATCGGGAGCGACCTGACCTCTGCTTTCTCGACGTGCAGATGCCGGAGGGGGACGGGTTCGAGGTGCTGCGCCGTGTCCGGCACCGACCCCGCGTGATCTTCACCACCGCCTACGATCAGTACGCTGTGCCGGCTTTCGAGGTCAATTCGCTCGATTACCTCTTGAAGCCGTTCGATCGACGCCGTTTCAATGCCGCGATTGAGCGGGCGCGTGAATCATTGCGCGGCGGCGCCGCGCAGGATGGGGCGATCGTTCGTCTCCTCGAAGAGATCCGATCCGGCATTCCGCGGTCGGACGGAGAGCCGGCCGCCGCCGGGCAGCCGCCTCTCAGGATCCCCGCCAGGCGCACCAACCGCGTCGTGCTGCTCGATCCCGTGGAGATCCTCTGGTTCGAGGCGGAGGAGACGCTCGTCTTTGCCTGCACAGGGAATTCTCGTTTGCTCGTCGATCGCACGCTGAACGATCTCGAGACCCTGCTCGCACCGTCCTTCTTCCGCGCGCACCGTGGCTACCTGGTGAACGTCGCGCGGATCGCCGAAATCCTGCCCGAGGAGGGAGGGCAGCATCGAATCGTCATGCGGGACGTCCCCGAAAGCGCCATCCCCCTCTCGCGCCGTCAGTCGCGGCTGTTGCGGGAGATCATCCCCTGGTAGCCGGTGACCGCGGGCGGACGGCCGGACCGCCCATACGCGCCGGGCGACCGCTCATCGTGGAGTTCCGACCGTCGACCCGGGGACCCCTTGATCCCCGACCGGATCGGGCGTATCTGGATGATCGGGAGGAATTGCCATGACCGAATCGCGCACCAGAACGGCCAGATGCGTCGTCCTGATTGCATCGGCCCTGCTCGTGCTTCCCATGCCCGCGGCCGCGGCCGCGCGGCCGCCCCCGCCCCGGGCCGGGCGGGGGGCCGCCGCCCCGCGGGGG
>JAPUIN010000259.1 GCA_027297005.1 Acidobacteriota bacterium | reverse complement strand
TCGCGGCTGCCGGGGTCGAGCAGGAGACTGAGGGAGCGACGGTCCATCGTCTCGAAGCGCATCCGCCATAGCCGCCCCTCGATCCGCCAGGCGCGCGGCAGAAATCTGAACGGAAGGTGCAGCAAGAGCCCGGCGACGATGGAGATGCCGCTCCAGGCCAGCATGGACGGCAGGCGCGCCACGAGAACCGGCATCCGCACATGGCTCCAGTCCGCCATCGTCAGAGCGGTGAAGATGAACAGGGCGGTCTTGGCGATGCCGAACCAGGCCGCCGACCGAAAGCCCTGGATCAGGGCCATGAACATCTGCATGTCGACCGACATGGGGAGCACCTTCACGGCGCTGATGTTGTGGAACGGCATCTGCAGCAACTCCACCTCGTGGCGGTCGAGCGCCATGCTGGAGCGCCCCAGGGTCAGCGTCACCTCTCCGGGAGTCAACCGCCCCACCCGGGCGATCTCGGGGTGCGCGTGGTTCGATCGAAGAAACGATGCGAGGCCGGTGCGCATCAGTCGGCATTGAAACTTCGTCTTCGTCCAGCGGTTGTGAATATCCTCGTCAGTCCACATGGTGCTCCGCTCCGATCCTCCGCGCGCCGGTTCGCCCGCCGGACAGGACCGCCCCGGCGGTCGCGACGTCGGTGATCAGGTGATTGCACACCTTCAAGGTCTTCTGCGTCAGGAGGGGCCCAACGGCCTTGTCCTTCAATTTCCCGCAGCCGTTGCACGGGCCGGCGACCAGGATGACGTGCTTGTCCTCTGCCCCCGCCAGCTCGACGAGCTCGGGGAGGTTGAACAGCGTCACGGCCAGGATGCCGGTGTTGACGTCCGTGAGCGGCTCCGTCTCTGAGAACGGCTGCCACTGGACGTCTCCAATGTGCCCCGCAGTCGCCAGGGCGGCCGGCTTCCCCCCCTCGTTCAGGGTCAGAAACGAGTTCAAAAGGCCATGCTCATCGTCCGCCTGCGCCAGGCTGGTCACGACGATGTCGATCTTCTTCGCTTCCCGGAAGGATTCCTTGATGGCCGGGAGCTTCTTGAGGTCGTCGTACTCCCCCATCCTCACGAACGGGGGTGAGAACAGGCCCACGAACTCGATCGGCTGATTGAGCGCGCTAAAGGAGGGGAAGAAGGCGACCGGGGCGCTCAGGGGCCGGCTGTTGGAGAATCCCGAGCTGAGCGCGTGGATGGTCATCTCAGGCAACTGGGCCTCCATCTTCATCCGCAGCGCCAGCTTCTCGGCCACCTGCCGGGTCGTGTCACCGGCGCCGAAGCCGATGTGGACCCGGTCGCTCGGAGCCTCCCCCCCCTCGTGCTTCCTCTGTTTGACGGGCCCCAGGTCCTTGATCAGGCTGAGGACCAGATCGGCCGACGCGGCGGCCAGGTTGTCGGAGACCATCGGTGGTTGGACGTCCAGGACTCTGGTGTCGGCAGGCATGCGGGGAAATTTCTCCGCGAGAGCCTTCTCCGCCTGAATGTGGCGCGGGGGGCAGAGCCGGACGTAGCCCTGGCGGATGGCGTAGCGGATGAGCGGGAAGATCCCCTCCCGGCTCGTCTCGATCTTCTGGGTCTTCAACCACTTCACCAGCGTTTCAGCGTTCCACCTCTTGCCGTCTGCCGTGTCCGGCTGCAGGAATCGCTCACACACGCCGTAGATCAGATTGTCGGGAATCTTCTCACGCCTCCGTTTTTTTCTCATCCTCGTTCTCCGTTTTTCACGATTTGGACATATCTAAGTCTACCGGTATAAGTTTTTATAGTTACATATTTTAATATAAAACTATTGTAACTACTGTATTAACTGGATTTATAAGTTGACAATATACATTTCAGTTCCAGACTACCAATTGTAATAAGCATCTACTTAGACACCGGTATCCACGTTTGAGGCACCGTAGCACAGATCTTCATTCAGGGTCAGAAGTTTTTTCCCGCGACGAGCGGGGCATCGGCGTCAATGGCAAAGCGACGCGGGATCGACACGCAGCGGGCTCTCAAGCGGCTCGTGAAACATCTCAACAAGGTGCAGAAGCATCTGGACCGTGCCGATCTCCTGCTCGACGGCATCACCCACGACATTCACGAGATCGAGGGCGAGAACGAACTCTCGGCGACCTCTCGGGCCGGACCGGCGGGACGGGTGGCGGCGAGAGAAGCCGCTTCGCTTCAGATGAAGGCGCGGCGGGACGGGTCGAGCAGCGTGCGGATCGACGGCGGCGGGCCGTTCCGGCTGACGCGCACGCTGACCGCGATTCTCCGAATCCTGGTGACGGGCGGCGACGACGACAGGAAAACCCCGGCCGGTTGGAAGACGAAGGAGGAGATCGCCCGCCTGCTCGAGAAACGGCTCGGCCGGAATTTCCACCCGCACGCGGTGGCCAACCTGATCCACCGGCTGCGCGGGGCCCTGGAGCACAACGGACTTTCCCGCGACCTCTTGAGAACCGACCGCAAGCGGGGAGCGCGGCTCGTCGTTCGTCGCGAGGCGATCATCGATGTGACGGAGGCCGCGTCATCTTGAGTCACATGCTATTGAAGATTTCCTCCGGCGACGAAGCGATTCTCTGTGAAGAGTTTGTCTCCCGTCGGTCCTGTGACTCTGATTTTTTCTGAGGTGTGATGCTGTAATTGTGGCAAATAGGGGCCGGCGGCGGTGAACACCATTCTTTGATGGGACTCTGAGCGAGGTCATCTTCACATGGCTCATCTTTGGCTGCGAGAGCCGGTGCTGAAAAACCCGGGGTCTAATGACCCGCAAGGGGGCTGGGCGGTGCTCCCGCTCGATTGCGAGGCGGTCGGGATCGCGCCCCTTCCACCTCGCCGGCTGCCGGTCGGCGGCGAGAAAGCAGAGGAGACGCTGCGTGGCGGCGTCGGGCTGTTCCGCCGCATGCAGGAGGGGTGCGGGCGCTGGATCCTCCTGAGCGCGCGGGGTCGGATGGTCTGGATCAATGGATTCCCCCTCGCGGGGGGGATCCGGGTCCTGGACGATCGGGATGAGATCCGCATCGACGAGGTGGGCACCCTGTTCTTCTCGACCGAGGTCCGAGCCCGCATCGAGCTGTTCCCGGGCGGCGACGGCCCGGTCCACTGTGCCCGGTGCAAGATCGCCATCGAGCCGGGCACGCCGGTCGTCCGCTGTCCCCAATGCGAAATTTATTTTCACGAGTCGGAGGAGTTCCCGTGCTGGCGATACAGCGTGTCCTGCGCGATGTGCGACCAGAACACCGATCTCGAGGCCGGCTTCCGATTCACGCCGGAGGATCTCTAGATGACCGGGACTCGCCGTCACCCCACAGCGGGTCATCACATCGCGGGTCGTCGCGCGCCTCGCGTGCGATCGGTCGTCATCATCGGCGCCGGCGGGCAGATCGGCTCCAACCTGGTCCCCCATATCGGCAAGATGACGGAGGTCGGCCGCGTTACCCTCATCGATCAGGATGTGTACAGTTCGCTCAACCTCGCCGCGCAGATGATCGACCCGGGGGACATCGGCCATCCGAAGGCGACGGCGCAGGCGCGGAAGCTCCGCCGCATGCGTCCCGACCTGCGCGTCGTGCCGATCGTCGCCCCCGTGGAGTTCGTCCCGCTCGGCCTGCTGCGCGCCGACGTGATCCTCTCCTGCCTCGATTCGCGCCGGGCGCGCCAGGAGGTCAACCGGATCGCGCTCCGTCTAGGCGTGCCGATGATCGACGCGGGGGTCAACGGCGCGTGGCTTTTGGCGCGCGTCAGCGGCTACGTGCCGGGGGCGAAGCACGCCTGCCTGGAGTGCGCCTGGAGCGATCGTGACTACGAAACGCTCGAGCAGGTCTATTCCTGCGTCGGCGAGAGGATCCCGGTCGCGCCGACCCGTTCCATCTCCAGCCTCGGGGCCCTGGCCGCGTCGCTTCAGGCGATCGAGTGCCACAAGATCCTTGCCGGCAGCCCCGGCGTGGTTGCGTTCGATCGCGAGATCCTGATCGACGCCGCCCACCACATCCTCTACCGAACGGCGATGGCGCCGAATCCGAACTGCCGCCTGGGGAACCACGCGGCCTGGCGCATCGAGCCGCTGCAGCGGTCGCCGGATCGGGTAAGCCTTGGCCAGGCCCTGGCCCTCGGGCCATCGGGCAAGGGCCGCTGGAACGGTGGCGGGCTCCGGGTCGAAGCCTCACCGTTCATCAGGCGCCTGGTTTGCTCTCACTGCGGACACCAGCGGTCCCTCCTGCGGCACCGGGCATCGCTCGCCGCGGGCGGCCCGCGCTGCCGGAAGTGCGGGGCCGGAATGGCGGCGCCCGGCTTCGACACGCTCGACCGGCTCAGCGCGGCGGAGCTTCCGGAACGGACCCTGCGACGTTCCCTCAGGACCCTGGGGCTGCGATCAGGCGACGTCTTCAGCGTAGGTGACGCCAGGAGGGAGAACCACTATGAATTCGCCGGCTGAGAGAACCAACGTTCCCGACAGGGTGCTGGAGAACTTTCTCATCCGGCAGAGCGAGGAAGGCCTAGCCCTGGCGCAATCGAGCGATCTGCTCGACCTGCGCCCGCTCGACGGGCCGGCCA
>JAPUIN010000258.1 GCA_027297005.1 Acidobacteriota bacterium | reverse complement strand
CCCCACCGGTCTCGACTTTCTCGTCTTCTTTTACAGCTTTTCAACCGGCAACGTCGTGGTCGACCCGTCGGTGCCGATCGAGGATCTGCAGGCGGATATCCATTCGATCGGCTTCTCCTATCTTCGGACCTTCGGGTTCGCGGGCCGCTCCGCCTCGGTCTCGATCATGGCCCCCTACATCCATATGAGCGCGTCCGCCCTGCTCAACGGACAGTTTGTGGAGGGGAGCCGGACCGACTGGGCCGACGCCCGCGTCCGGTTGACGGTCAACCTGGTCGGGGGGCCGGCCATGCCGCTCAGTGAGTTTGCCCGCTTCAAGCAGCGGCGTACCCTTGGGATCGGCCTGACCGTATCGATGCCGACGGGGCAATACAGTTCGTCCAACCTGATCAATTTCGGAGCCAACCGGTGGGGGTTCAAACCGGAAATCGGCTACTCCAGCACGCGGGGAAACTGGGTCCTCGACCTGGCCGTCGGCGCATGGTTCTTCACCACCAACAACGAAGGATTCGGCGGCACGACCCGAAAACAGGATCCGCTCACCAGCGTGCAGGGGCATCTCAGTTACAATTTCTCCGGTGGCGTCTGGCTGGCCCTCGACGGCAACTACTTCGCGGGTGGCCAGACCTCGGTCGACGGGTCCGACAAACAGGACCGGCAGAAGAGCTCGCGGGTCGGCCTGACACTGTCGATTCCCCTGAAGCCCCGGCACTCCCTCAGGCTGGCGGTGCACAGCGGCGCATTCACCCGCGTCGGCGCCGATTTCGATATCGGCTCGATCGCTTATCAATTCCGATTCTGAGCCGAAGAAGTATGAAGGAGGGGGTGGCGGGAGGGTCAGGTCTCCTGCCTGGTCGGTTTCGTTTCAAGTGCGCCCGCACGATATGCGAGTTCCAGCATCTCCTCCAGCCACACGAGCCTCTGCGCCGGGGTTGCGGCGAGGGTCGCTTCCAGGAGTTGCCTCCGGGCTCCTTCCCAGGCGGCATCCCGATGATCAACAGGTTCAGCCGGGATGCGATTTTGCACTGGCGGTTCGAGGCGCAAATTATCCGCTCATCCAGAGCCGATGTTGCGCCCGGGAGCTGGTCCGCTCGCGGCCATGTGGCTCGCCGCAGCTGGAGTGATATCATGCAGGATTACCGAGACAGTACGACCTCGTATGCGCCTTCGTGCGAAAGTAAGGAAGGGCTTGGATGCCCGGATCCCCCGGATTAATCGCGTCTGAATCGAATGAAACTGGTGTGGGAGTGGGCCGGTGATCTCAGGCCTCGCAGAGCATCGACTCCGCCGCCTGCCGTGGGTTCTGGCCGCCTGTCTCAGCCTCAGTCCTGTCACTGCGACATTCGCCCAGGATCGGTCCGAGGCGCCCGATCGGGAGCCGGGCGGCATGACCCGGGAGATCATAGACACCATTGAGGATTTCGAGTCGCAGCGGGACGCGAAGTGCTACGCGACGGCCACGCGGCTGGAGAACTTCATCTTCGGCACTCCGCTGTCGGAAGAGACCCGCTTCCTGAAGATCGACCTGCAGAAGACGATCATCGACCGGGTGTGGAGGCAGGCGTCGGATCGTGCCGCCGGACGGGGCGCCGGACAGGTGACCTTGAACGACGTTGAAGCGTTCCTCCGGCAAATCGTCTCCTACCAGAAGGACGACGAGGAGAATATTCGCGTCGATCTCCCGACGCAAACCCTGGATCTCAGCGCGCGTGACTTCCGTCATTACTCCTCGATCGCCTACGCGCTGCGCGCCATTCTCGCCGTCGCCCAGGATCAGCGCTGGAGCGGCGACGAGCCGCCGCTCCAGCTGGATGAGAGAGCCGTGGATGCCCTGCGAGAGACCCTCGACGTCCTGACGCTGGCGGTGCTCGCCCTCGCCGACCGGGAGGCCCGCGCCAACAACGAGGCAGAGATCACTCCGTTTCGTTTTTTGGGCGCCTGGGACCGGATCGTCAGCTCCGCCGGCGATCCGCCGGCCTCGGCAGCTGCCCCGGCTCCGTTCGATCCGCAGGGAGCGCGGCCCTTCTTGACGTTCAAAGCGATCGTCGATCAGAAGATCAGCTCCTATGAAAAGTACAACAGGATCGACGGCGGCGACCGGACCGAGCTCTTTCTGGCCAACGTCCGACGGTACTATGCGCGCTACCACGTCCCTCCGGGTGGGCTCACCTTGCCCGACGGATTGGGGATCGAGGTCGAACGATTCCTCGACCGGGTCCTGGCGCTGGCCCAGGAGTCGGCCTCGGCGCGCGGCGGGGCTCTGATCCGGGCGCACGATCTCAACCATGCGCTGCAGGCAGTGACCCCGCATACCATCGACGATCTGGAGGACGTCACCTTCTTTCCCAGGCTGTCGCGCGAGAAGTCCGTGGTGCTGGACGCGTTCGATCTCGACTCGTTTCGCGATTTCGGGATGCACTGGAGACTGATCCGGATCATGCTCGACATGGATCGAGTGACCCTGACCATGGAGCCGGATCCCTTCGCCGCCGAACTCATCGCCGAAGGGATCGCTCAATACTCCGTGCTGCTCCTGCGCATGGCGGGTCGCATGGCGAGGGCCGAGGCCGGTGCACCGTTCGTGATGGGTCGCCATCTGCGCCAGGCGGGAAAGGAGATCCTGGGGCTGGCCGAGGCCCACGCGAACACGAAGGAGGAGGTCATTCCGCAAACGGCATCGATCAAATCGGCCTCCCGTATGCGCTCCGACGCGGCCGGGGTGTTCATGACCGAAGTGACCAGCGAGTCAGGCATCACGTTCCAGCATCGGTCCTCTGACTGGCTCAACCGGTTCCGGCGCGACCTCGCCAAGGCCCCCCCTACATTCACCGGGGGCGGCGTCGCG
>JAPUIN010000257.1 GCA_027297005.1 Acidobacteriota bacterium | reverse complement strand
GAAGTGGCGGCGGTCATCGTCGAGCCGGTGCTTGGCGAGGGCGGCTTCGTGCCCCCGCACCCCCAGTTTCTCCAGAAGATCCAGTCTCTCTGTCGCGAACACGGCATCCTCCTGATCGCCGACGAAGTGCAGAGCGGGATGGGACGGACCGGCCGGATGTGTGCGCTGGAGCACTACGGGATCGATCCCGACATGATCATCCTTGCCAAATGAATCGCCTCCGGGATGCCGCTCTCGGCGGTCCTCGCCCGGGACGAGGTGATGACATGGAATGACGGCGGCCATGGATCGACGTTCGGAGGCAATCCCGTGTCGTGCGCGGCGGCCCTCGCGACGCTCCGGCTGCTCGAAAATGGGCTGATGAAGAACGCCGCCCGAACCGGCGGGAGGCTCATGAACGGTCTGCGCGGGCTGCAGAAGAAGCATTCCCGCATCGGCGACGTCCGGGGACTCGGCCTGATGGTCGGCATCGAGATCGTGAAGGATCGTGAAAACCGCAAACCGGCCCCTGCCGAGCGGACCGAGCTAATACGCCTCGCTTTCAAGCGCGGGCTGCTCACCCTCCCCTGCGGCAGCTCGACGATCCGGCTGTCGCCCCCCCTGATCGCGAGCGATTCCGATATCGACAAGGCGGTCGAGATCCTCGACCAATCGTTCGCCGAACTTTCCTAAGAGCCTGTCCGGGTATTGCGTCGGGCCGCACGCTTACGGCCGCCGTCCCGATCCAGGTGGAGATCGATCTCCTGGAGCGAGTCCTGGAGCTTCGGCTTGAGGTCCATGAGGCGATCCAGAAGAGTGCGTCGGAAGAAACGGAACCGCCTCTCGGTCGCCGTCGACGGTTTCGCCAGCCTCTCGAAGTAAACCTCCAGCAGATTCTGGTAAAGGTCGTTGGCGGCCGAGATCCGATTGTAGGCAGACAGGATCGGATGGACGAGCTCGATGTCCATCGTGTCGAGGAGTGATGAGTTGACCGACACTTTCCAGGCGCTGACTTCAAATAGAGGATACGGCAGGTTCCCCTTCGGCAGTTCGGTCAGCGCCGCGGCCAGGGACACCGTGTTGCGCTTCAGCTCCCTCTCGATGAATTCAAGGTACTTGCGCTTCTGGCCTTGCGCACGCTGCCTTTCGCTGTAACGCCCGATGACACTGGTCAGCACGAGACCGAAGACCAGGGTGAGCAGCGCTCCGGAAACCATGTTCGAGGTGAAGTTCACCCAGAATGCGTAGTCGGACAGGATGGCGCTCAGCATGGATGGCATGTCGGGATTGAAAATGAGACCCGCCGGAGCGGAAAGCAAGAGGAGGGGCTGCCCTGAAGTGCGTATCGAAGCACGGGGAGTGGAGGCGGCGATCGGAATCGAACCGATGTATGGAGGTTTTGCAGACCTCTGCCTTACCGCTTGGCTACGCCGCCGGACACGAATTTCCGTGCTATGTCAGATGCCACAAATAATGGTACAGGCCGGTGTCCGAACCTGTCAATCCGCCGGTTCGGCTCCCAGATCCGGCGCGGTCCCTGGAGCGCCGCGGATCGAAATCGCCCCACCCGCGGGATGCCTCAGGCCGATCCCGCCCCCAATCAGTGGCACCAGCAATAAAAAGCCGGCCCGATTTAGATGAACGCGACGGGCCGACGATGAAGTCTGGAGCGGGAAACGGGAGTCGAACCCGCGACTTCAACCTTGGCAAGGTTGCACTCTACCACTGAGTTATTCCCGCGATACCGCCCCGGTAGGAGCAGCCCCACGACTATAGCGACGGAATCGGGTGCCTGTCAAGGTGGAGGATGGCCCGTCCGGAGAGGCTCATCTGGACTGGAAAGCGTCTCGAATCAACGTGATGCGGTATCGATCGCATCCCCCAGCCACCAGCTCGACGACGTCGAAGCGGCAGGGGCGATCGAACTCGCGCACGTGCGCCAGGTAGTGGCGGGCGGCCCGGATCAGACGAGCCCTCTTCCTCGATCCGACCGCTTCGGCCGGCCGGCCGTAGGCGATCGAGGAACGCGTTTTCACCTCGACGAACACCAGCGTTCCGGCCTCCTCGGCGACCAGGTCGATCTCTCCGGTGCGGACCCGGTAGCGCCGCGCGCGGATGCGGTATCCCCGTGCGACGAGGAATCTCTCGGCCGCTTCCTCCCCCGCCATTCCGAGGCGGCCCGGTTTGCGGGTGCCTCCCACGCGGCCGGTCGGCGGTCGCCGCGGCGCCACCGGCTCGGACAGTCGTGCTCCGAGGGTCATTCCTCTCCCCAGCCATCCGGATCAGAGAAAGGATCCTCACCCCAGAACGGATCCTGTCCCCCAGGTTGACCGGGACGCCCGCGCGGCCCGCGCCTCGCCCGTTCCCCGCCGCGTTGTCTCATCAATGCACGGACCCGCTTCTGCATCACATTCCGAAAACGGCGCTCGAAGAAAAGCAGCTTCGCCTGCTGTCGCGGTGTCAGGGCCTCCGCGATCGAGTCGCGCAGCCCGGCCTCCCGCTCGCGGAAGCCGCGCTCGACCTCACGCACCTCGGACAGGGCTTTCGCGATAGCCCCCTCTTCGACCTCTTCGTCCATCATCGCGGCACGCAGATAGGCCATCTTCGCGCGCCTGCGGCTGGCATAGAGATGCCGTTCCTCGAGAAGCTCACGGAGCCGGGGCATCACCCTGGCCTCCTGATCCGGCGTCAGTTCGAGGACTTCCCTGACTCTGGAGATCATCACCCGTTCCATTGCCTGCCTGATCTCCGTCGGGTCGGGAGGCGGGCCTCCTTCCGCAAATTGTTCACCCCCCGATCGCTGCTGGGCGGGCGTCACGACGACTCCCGCCTGCAGGACGACCGCAGCCGCCAGTGCCAAGAGAGCGCCGCGGATGATTTTCGTAACCCTCCTCATCACCATCCTCCTTCTCCTCTTCCCCGGAACGGGCCTATCAACCTGCCAGTCCCGACAGCTCACGACCGAGGATCGCGCTCTCCTCCGGCGTCAACCTCTCGAGCGCCTCGTCAAATTCCAGCGGATCGGCCGGACCGAGATCGTCAAGGACTGCCCTCAAGACCGACCGCCCCTCCTTTGCCGCCGAGATGCGCTCCAGAATCTTCTGCAGTCGATCCATTTCGTCGCGCGATGTCTGAACCGTGGCGAGCGCGGTTGGCGAGCCCTGATCCGGAGGCGTCGACCTGCCGACCCGCATGGTCTGCAGCGCGAGCACGGTGGCGAGTGCCGCTACCGCGGCGAGGAGGGCAGCCGAGCGCCTTCGGAAACGGCCCCTCGAGAGAGCGATGCGATCGCGAAGTCGGCGACCGAAGGAGGCCCAGTAAACCGGGCCCGGATCGGGAACCTCGTCGTTCTTCAGAGCTCCCACCGCGCCGTCGAGAATCCGCGCGTCGTCCACGCAATCGGAGCAGGTCTCCAGGTGGGTCGCGAGCTCCCGGAGGTTCGCATCATCGATATCTCCTGCCAGCCGGTTCGCGATCGCCTGTCTCGCGCTCTCGCAATCGATCACGACCTCGCCTCCTTCCTCTCCAGCGGGCTGGAAGGAGAGAGAAGCCGTCCCCTCAAAGCCCGGACTGCCTGGAAAAAAGTCGCCTTGGCAGTCCCAATCGAAATCCCCGCCACCGAAGCGATCTCCGAGAACTTCATCTCTTCATACACCTTCAACATCAGGATCTGTCTCTGGCGTCGCGGGAGCGTTTCAATGGCCCGCCGGACCTGCCCGCGCAAGGTCATGGCCACCGCTTCGGCCGGACGTCCGGCCGCCGCGTCCGTTTCCGTGAACGGGACCGTTTCGCGCCGACGATGCCTGGCGTTGATCGCCAGATTGACGAGGATACGTGTCAACCAGGTGCGGAATCGTGACTCACCTCTGAACCGGTGCAGTGATCGGTAGGCTCGCAGGAACGCCTCCTGCGCCAGATCGTCGGCATCCTCGTGTCGGCCCATCAAACGATACGCCAGCCGGTACGCGGATGCCCGATGCCGGACGACGAGGGCGTCGAACGAGGCCTCGTTCCCCGCCTTGAAGCGGGCGACGAGCTCTTCGTCGCTGATGGACGGATCGCCTGCCTGTCGCGGAACCGACTTCATAGCCTCCTCTGAACGATTCGACCGCTCCGAGGCGGGCAGGGTTTAGCGCAGATCACGAAGAAAAAGCGTGGGGGAGCGGGACGGGGCCGATCAGCCCCCCCGGCGTTTCCAGCGCACTCCCTGGGAGGTGTCTTCGAGCACGACTCCACGACACAGGAGCTGGTCGCGTATTCGATCGGCCTCAATGAAGTCCTTGCGCGCCCGCGCCTCGGTGCGCTTCCGTATCATCGCCTCGACCTCACTGTCGAGCACCTCGGTGCGGCCCAGGCAGATCCCGAAGATCGTCTCGAATGTCGACAGCACATCCCGTGCGGCCGTCACGTCGTCCCGCCCCGCCCGTCCGGCATCGAGGGCGCTGTTGAGCTCGCGAACGAGGACGAACAGATGTCCCAGAGCACCCGAGGTGTTGAGGTCGTCGTCGAGCGATTCCAGCATGCCGGAGCGGGCCGCCCGGACCTTCTCCGCCAGTCCGGTGTCGCTCTCCGCCACGGCCAGATGATCCCGCAATCGGCAGGCCAGGTCGTCGAGGCGCGCCAGGGCCGTTTCGCTTTGCTTCAGGCCCTCCATCGTGAAGTTCAGGGAGGTCCGATAGTGGGCGGAGGTGAGGAGGTAGCGCAACGCGCGGGGCCCGAACCCCTTGTCCCGGATGTTGCGTAATGTATGACAGTTGCCCAGTGACTTCGACATCTTCTCCCCCTCGACCTGGAGGTGGGCGGCGTGCAGCCAGTAGCGGACGAACGGTTTGCCCGTGGACGCCTCGCTCTGCGCGATCTCGTTATCGTGGTGAGGGAAGATGTTGTCGACCCCCCCTGTGTGGATGTCGATCACATCCCCGAGGTACTTCATCGACATCGCGGAGCACTCCAGATGCCACCCCGGCCGCCCCCGCCCGAACTCGCTGTCCCAGAACGGCTCCCCTTCCTTATGCGCTTTCCACACGGCGAAATCTCTCGGATCGTCTTTATCGTACTCGTCCGAATCGATCCGTTCGTGTCCCTGCGACCCCGTACCATCGAGGCGGGCGAGTCTTCCGTACTGCGGAAACGAATCGATGCGGAAATAGAGTGACCCGCGGCTCTCATAGAGATGCCCCCGCTCCTTCAGCGACCGGATCAGCGCGAGCATCTCCGGGATGTGCTCGGTCGCGCGCGGATAGTGTTCGGCCCTCTCGATCCCGAGCGCGTCGAGATCCTCAAAGAACAGATCCGTGTAATTCTTTGTGTATTCCTGCAGAGTGACGCCGGCCTTGAGGGAGTTTTCGATCGTCTTGTCGTCGACGTCGGTGATGTTCATCACCTGATCGACTTCGTACCCCAAATGACGCAGGCTGCGGCGCAGGATGTCTTCGAAGACAAACGTTCGCAGGTTGCCGATGTGGGCGTGATCGTAGACGGTCGGCCCGCAGGTGTAGAGAGCGACTTTCCCAGGCCGGAGCGTCTCGAGCGGCTCCTGCCGACGGCCGAGGGTATTGAAGAAAGTGGGCACGGTCACGGCGCGTCTTCTCGCATGCGCCGGAGATGACGCTTGGCGCGTTCGCGGCGCAGACCCTTGAGGTGATCGACGAAGAGAACACCGTTCAGGTGATCGAGCTCGTGGCGGGTCACGCGCGCCAGGAGATCTTCGGCAACGAACTCGAAAGCCTCTCCTTCGAGATTCTGCGCGCGCACATGGATCTTGGTCGCTCGGTCGACCTTCTCGGTGAAACCGGGAATCGAAAGGCATCCTTCGGCGACCTGGTCGCTGCCCTCTTCGGAGTCGATCACCGGATTGACCAGCGTGAGAACCGCGTCGGCTTCTTCGCCGCTCGTCG
>JAPUIN010000256.1 GCA_027297005.1 Acidobacteriota bacterium | reverse complement strand
GTGCGGCGAAAGCCTCTGCGCGTGCCAACAGCAGCAGCAGCGGCAGGAGCAGCGCGATGCAGAGCATCCGCGCTGCTCGAACGAGTCGCGACCGGGAGAGAAACGAGGAGATCACGGCTATTGGGTTCCCTCCTGCTGCGTAGCGTCCGTTCGGCGCGGTAGACTTTCTCCACCACGGCATCGAACCGGCCTCGCGCCCTGAGTGCCTTTCGTACTCTAGCCCGGATATCTCAACGGGTCACGACTGCGCAGTCCCGTCATCTTGCTGTCGGCAAGCCGGGGTACACCGTCAGCCGACCCTTGCGCACCAGGACCAGCGTTTATCATAATTCTGATACACTGGCATCGTGCGCTGGAGAAATCGGACGCTGACTCTCAGCGCCAACGCGACGCCCACGACCCGAAGGAGCAGGCCTTGGCCGAGATCCGACCCATCTCCGACCTGAGAAACAAGAGCCGAGAGATCTCGCGGATCTGCCACGAGACCGGTGAGCCGGTCTTTATTACCCAGAATGGCGAAGGCGACCTGGTAGTCGTGAGCCACGCTGCTTGGGAGCGCCAGCAAGCGCGTCTCGATCTCTATACGGCGCTGGGCGAGGCCGAGGCCAACGTTCGTGCGGGCGACCGAGGCATCGGTGTGACGACGATGCGCGCGCGCCTCCGCGAGACCGGGTGACCAAAAAACGGCGCTCCGTCAGGATCCTGCGCCGCGCACAAGACGATCTCGTCGAAATTCACCGATACATCCTGCGCGACCGTCCCGGAGCCGCCGACCGGTTTGTCGACAAGCTCCTCGACGCCATCGAGTCGCTCGAGCTCAATCCCGCACGGGGCACCGTGCCCCGCGATCAACGTCTCCGTGACCTGGGATATCGAGTGCTGATTCACGGTGAGCATCTTGTTTTCTACAAGGTGTTGCCCCGGCAGGTGCGCGTCTACCGCGTGCTGCATGGTAGGCGCCGCTACGCTGATCTTCTATGATGACGCACCCTAACCCGGCACGATCCTCACGGTGTCCACCCCCCTCGAAATCGACTTCGTCGAACGCTACTAGCCCGGATATCTCAACGGGTTGCGAAGCGAGCGGGCGATCGAGGTCCCAAAAGGTCCGAAGTGACAAATATCCGCGACTACCTCCGTTCGCTGCCCGCTGAGACGATTTGCTATCGTCCCAACCCCGGCAACGGCGGCGATGCCCTGATCGCCCAGGCAACATTTCAGCTGTTCCGGGAATGCCGGGTCCGATACCGGGTCATCGGACCGCAGGACGACCTGAAGGACAGGGTCCTGGTGTACGGAGGGGGCGGGAATCTCGTCGCCAACTATCGTCCGTGCTCCGACTTCGTGCGTGCCCATCATCGCGACGCGAAGAAGCTCGTCCTGTTCCCCCACACCATCGACGACCACGAAGACCTCCTGCGCGAGCTCGGCGCCAACGTCGACATCATCTGTCGCGAGCGCACCTCCTTCAACCACGTGATCCGTCACGCCGGAAAGGCGAACGTGTATCTCATGGATGATCTCGCCTTCAACCTCGACGTCGCCCGGACGTTCGACGAGATCGACCGGCATCCCCGGTTTCTGCTCGATCGGTCCTCCCTGAAAGAGAGCGTCAGGCTGGTAAAGCAGCAACTGCGGTACCGGTCGGCCTTGCTCAAGAGGCGACGACACCTGAAAGCCGGCGAATCTTCCGGTCCGAGGAGATTGAACTGCTTCCGCACGGACTGCGAGAGAACCTCCGTGGAGATCCCCCCCGACAACGTCGACCTTTCCCACCTGTTCATGTCTCCGCGGGTCACTACTGAATATCCGGCACTGATCGAGGCGTGGGCGCACGTCACGACACACCGGGTATTGAGTTACATGAAGCCTTTCGATGAGATCCACACCAACCGGCTGCACCTCGGCATTGCCGGGATCCTGATCGGACAAAAGGTGTACTATTACCCGAACGCCTACTGGAAAAACGAGTCGGTGTATCAGCACTCGATGAAGGGCAGGTTCACAAAGGTCACGTGGATCGCGCCCGACCGACCGTGATCGGAGCGTGAATGCAGAAACCGGAGATCGCGCTTCTTCTCTCGACCTTTGAGCGGCCCAGGAACCTGGTCCGCTCGCTTCGATCGATCGCCTGCCAGCGGGAGGTGTGCGGGAAATTCGAGCTCGTCGTCACCGACGACGGCTCCCGGGACGAAACCGCTGAAATCGTGCGGCGATTCGCCCGCGAGGTCGACTTCCGTGTGGTTTTCACCACCCATGAACACGACGGTTTCCGCCTCGCCCAGTGCCGCAACGAAGGGGTCGCCGCCAGCACCGCACCGTATTTGCTGTTTCTCGACGGCGACTGCGTCCTCCCTCCCGATCACATTGCGGTCCATCTGGACCGGGCCCGGCCGGGGTACGCGGCGGCGGGGAACAGTCTCCGGATCGACCGGGAGGGATCGGAGCGGATCACGGAGGAGGTCGTTGCGTCGGGAGAGTTCGTCGCTTGGGTCCCCGCCTCGGAGCGACGGCGGCTGGCCCGGTTCCACCGCAAGGCGGTTTTCTACGGCCTGATCCGCCATCCAACCCGGCCCAAGCTGATCGGCAACAACATCGGCATCTGGCGGGAGGATTACGAGCGGGTCAACGGCCTCAACGAGGGGTTCATTGGCTGGGGCTGCGAGGACGACGACCTGCGGCTGAGGCTGCGCCGGGTCGGCGTGCGGATCTTTCCGATCATGAAGCACACGTGCGGGTACCACCTCTGGCACCCTCGGGTCCTCTCCATGCCGCAGAGGTGGGGCGAAGGGGCCAACGTCGAGCTTCTGCAGAGGAGCGGCCGCCTGATCCGCTGCCGAAGGGGACTCAGGAAGCGCACCCTGGAGGATATCGCCATCCGGGTCCTGGGCGCTTCAACCCATCCGCAGGCCGCGAACGAACTATTCGGCGGGCGCCGCTTTACCTGCAGGGGTCGCCCCGAGGTGGAGATCCTGTTCTCCCCGGGGGAGGAGCGCTTCAGCGGGAAGGCCGATTGCAATCTTCTCTTGATCCTCGATGACGGCCCCGACGCGCAACGCCTGGCGAAACGGGCGCACATCCTGGTCTCGGACCGGGGCTATCCTGGAGTGCCCGGGAATCTGACCTTCCCCCTCCGGCGGTTCGACAAAGCTCTCGAGGCGATTGCCTAGCGAGCAACTATCGTTGTCGCGGTGGGCGCTTTGGGATACTTCTATTGCTCTTCTATCAGCTTGGGGGCCAGCATCCGCCGGTGTCAATCAACGGAGAAACCGACCCATGATCGAGATCCCGAGTCTTCGTCCTGAAACCCGTTATGGAATTCCGCCCGCCGACCAATTGCTGTTCAACCGCCAGTATTGCATTGGCTACTCGTTTCTATTTCGGCAGGCGAAATGGGCTATGGAAGTGATCGACCCGGACAACAGCGCCGTCGAGGTGGATCGCATCGACGTTTTCCGGGAGGACCTCAGAGTGCCTGAACCTTTCCGGGCTGCTCTTGTCGACTACAAGGGCGAGACAGGATTCGACCGCGGGCATCTGGTCTCGAGTGCCGATCGCCGCTCGAAGCAGATCAGGAACAGCGAGACGTTTCTGCTGAGCAATATGAGTCCGCAGAGGAGCAAGTTCAATCGAGGTATCTGGAAGAAACTCGAAGGGGCGGTGCGTGACCTTTCGTGCCTGTATCTCGAGGTCTATGTTTCCTGCGGGCCGATCTTCGACATCAACAAACCCATCAGGATCATCGGTGATGATCCCAACCAGGATGACGACGTCGTCATTCCGGTCCCCCATGCCTACTTCAAGTCCGTGCTCGCGGAGAACCATCGGGGCCGTCTTTCGTTGTGGTCGTTCATTCTCCCGAACGTGGATAGGTCGTCGCGGGATCTTGCCGATTTCCTGGTCAAGACGACAGAGATCGAGCGCCGTGCAGGACTGCAATTGTGGGACAAGCTCCGCGGCTCCAAGGGCGACAAGCTACGAAACAGGGCGACCATGTGGAGCCTTGAAAAAGCCAAGAAAGCAGCCGCCAAGCGCAAGGCTGAGCGGGAAGCGGAGGCTGCTGCGGGGGCCTAGTGCCCGGATATCTCAACGGGTCACGGCTGCGCGGGCGCGATGGCGCACGAGACTTGTCAAAGTTGACCGTGCCGCCCACACACCTGGGGCAGGTCGCGACGCGTGCCGTTGCAATCCTTACTGGAACGTCTTGTCGTACCAGAAGTCCTGGAGGATGAGCGCTGTCTGGGTGAGGACCGTGCCGCCCGCGTTGAGCTCTACCCGGTACTGTCCCGGCTGAACGCGGTGCAGGACGTACTCTCTTCCCCGCCTTCCCGGCCGTCCCTGCACCCTGGTTCGCAGTGAGAGCCCGGTCCTGCCGACTTCTTGGTCGGGGGCTCCGAAGAACTCGTGGGTGTCGTAGTAGTCGTAGAACGGCTCCGCCTCGCCGGTTCTCATCTCTTCATCCCAGCGGGCGATCTCTGCGGGCGTTCGCTGCCTCCCCCGCCGGGTCATGCCCCACATGACGCTGTTGAGGCCGGCGTTGCCCGGACCCTCGAACTCGTTGATCAGGATCG
>JAPUIN010000255.1 GCA_027297005.1 Acidobacteriota bacterium | reverse complement strand
CTTCGAGGTGCAGGTGGTCTCGTTGCCCCCGGGAAAGGACCCGGACCTGTACATCCGGGAAAATGGGGTCGAGGCGTACCGCGGACGGTTGGGGGAAGCAAGGTCGTACATCGAGTTCGTCACTCGAGAGACCGCATCCCGGGCCGACCTCGGGACATCCAAAGGGAAGGTCGAAGCCTTGAACGACGTGCTTCCCTTTCTGGCCCGGATCGATCATCCGGTGAGGCGCGCCGCGTACGTGGACATGATTGCCAGCGTTCTCGGTATCGAGGATCACATGATCCTGCAGGAGCTGAAGGACGCCGTGCACGAGCGCCGGAAAAAGGTCAGCGGCCGGGCTGTGGCCCCGGCGCTCGAGGCGCGGCCGGTGAGCGACGCCGAGTCACGGCTCGTCCGGGCACTGATGGATTCGGAGACGGTGCGCTCGTCGCTCCTCGGTGAGATCGAGGAGGGCGACATCGAGCGGAGCAGGGTGGTGGAGATCATTCACGGCATCCAGCGGATGGTGGAGATGGAGATGAAGGTCACCTATCCCGGTCTCGGCGAGGAGATCAGCGAGCAGGCGCGGGATATCCTGACCCGGATCGCGGCGACGCCCCACCCGCCCGCGACCACGGAAGAGGGGCGCGCGTGCCTGATGGCGTTGCGCACGTCGCGGCTTCAGCGCCAGATGGGAGAGATCCAGAGGCGTCTGGAGTCTGAGAAAGATGCGACGGAAGTCGACCAGTTGCTCCGGCGCAAGGTGCAGTTGAAGAGGAGCATTGAAACACTCGGCCATGTGATGGCGTGACGCCACGTGATTTGATGAGGAGCCCACTTTGGGTATCGAAGAGAAATACGAAGAGGTCCGGCAGCTAATCAACCTCGGTCGTGAACGGGGTTACCTGCTGTATGACGAGGTCAATGATGTCCTCCCGGAGGAGGTGCATTCGCCCGAGGACTTGGATGACATGTTCCTTCTTTTCGACTCTCTCGGTATCGTGATGGTCGATTCCGAGGAGAAGTACAAGGCCAAGATCGGAGAGAAGGAGGCCGCTAAAGAGGGGCCGGAGGAGGCCAAGGTCGATCTCAGCCCCGGGACGCTGGAGAAGACGAACGACCCGGTCCGCATGTACCTCCGCGAAATGGGGACGGTCCCGCTGCTCACCCGCGAGGGAGAGGTCGAGATCGCCAGGCGGATTGAGCGCGGGGAGAAGAACGTCGTCAAGGCCCTGTCGCGCAGCAAGTACGTCATCAACCAGCTCCTCGAGTACGGACGGCGCATCCGTGCCAAGGAGATCAGCGTCGCAAACCTCATCGTCGTCGTCGCCGACGATGAACAGGGCGCCAACGATCGCAAGCGACGGCAGGTGCTCGACTCGATCAACAAGATCAACCGCCTCAGCAAGAAGCTGGATGGTCATCAGAAGCACCTCGGCCGGCTCACCGAGGGGTCGAAGCGCTTCCGCGAGGTGCTGAACGATCTCGCCCGCGTGCGGGTCCAGATCGGACGGGTGATCCGCGCTATGGGACTCGTCAGCGTCAAGGTGAAGGGTCTCGCTCGCACCGTGAAGCGTACAGCGGTCCAACTGCGCGACCTGGAAAGCGACATCCGTTCCTACCAGCGGCGCCTCAAGCTGACCAAGGACACGAAAGCCCGGCGCGATCTGCGCGAGAAGACTCGCGGCGCTCAGGACGACATGAAGCGCATCGGGCGCGACCTGGAGACGACGCCGGAGGAAATCAAGGAGACCGCTCTGGCGATCCGGACCGGGGAGGCGATGGCCGAGAGGGCCAAGACCGAACTGGTCGAGGCCAACCTCCGACTGGTCGTGTCAATCGCCAAGAAGTACACGAACCGCGGCCTGCAGTTCCTCGATTTGATCCAGGAGGGGAACATCGGCCTCATGAAGGCGGTCGACAAATTCGAGTACCGCCGGGGCTACAAGTTCTCGACCTACGCGACCTGGTGGATCCGCCAGGCGATCACGCGCGCGATCGCCGACCAGGCCAGAACCATCCGGATCCCCGTGCACATGATCGAAACGATCAACAAGCTGATCCGGACCTCCCGCGCTCTGGTGCAGGAGATCGGCCGCGAGCCTGCGCCGGAGGAGATTGCCCAGAAGATGGGAATTCCGGTGGCCAAGGTCCGCAAGGTACTCAAGATTGCACAGGAGCCGATCTCCTTAGAGACACCCATCGGGGAGGAAGAGGACTCGCATCTCGGCGACTTCATCGAGGACCGCGCGGTGTCGTCGCCAGTTGAAGCGGTCATCGACCTCAACCTGAGAGAGCAGACTCAGAAGGTCCTCAAGACCCTCTCCCCCCGAGAAGAAATGGTCCTGAAGATGCGCTTCGGCGTTGGCGACGGGTCGGAGCATACGCTTGAGGAGGTCGGGCAGTCGTTCGCGGTCACGCGCGAGCGGATCCGGCAGATTGAGAGCAAGGCATTGAGGAAGCTCCGTCATCCCTCCCGCAGCCAGAGGCTGCGAGCCTTCCTGGAGGGGACCGGCCCCTGACCCTACGCGGGTCGGGCGTCACCCTTTTTTTCATGCATTGAGTCGCGACCCGTGTTCAACGGATCGGGTACGGATCTGTTATTCGTGTGGGTGAGAGAACCGGCCCCACGCAATACCCGGACAGACTCCTAGGGGGCGATCTGCCCGGTGTAAAGGAAGAGCTTGTAGTCGAGCAGTGCGCCGGGCGGCAGCGAGAACCTGAGGTCGACCTCCAAGGAGCCACCGGGTTCGATAACGCCGGACGGCAGGAAGAGCCGGCGGTAGGGGAGGGACGGTTCTGGAAGTGTCTCCGTCAGGCCGCTCGCATTCCTCAATGCGGCACCCTTGGGTAGCCCACGAATGACAACCATCAGGTCGGTATCGATCGGCTCAGTCGTGTGGTTGGTCAGAATCAGCCGCTCCATGCGGGTCCGGCGTGGACGAATCCCCGCTTCCCCAGGAGCATCGGCGCGGTCAGTGCTCCGCCGCACGGTGATCCGGTCGGTGACGTCAAGAAGCTCGAGACCGAAGTCCCGGCGCGTGAGGGGATCGTTGTTGAACGGCGGCAACCCGCTCGGCATGAAACGATCCACGGCGCCGAGGGCAGCGAGGTCGGGGCGGTTCACCGAGTAGGAGAGATTCCCGACGGTCGGATCGAACGGGCGCGTCGGCGAGCCGGGAGTCTCGTGGACGAACGCGCTGTCGTACAGCGCGTTCTCGAGGAAATCGACGAGAGCGGCGATCTGCGGCTCGCGCAGACCGAGACCCGGAGGGTAGCCCTCGCCACGCGGATTGGTGAAAAGGGACGAGAGGGTGCCCGCCGCCGCCGCGTCGGGGTCGAGCGGGATCCCTTCGTTGAAATATTTCACGACCTGGCGCACCGTCCGAAAGATCGCGGCGTGAGTGAAATGACCTCCATCGCGGAGCTGCCGGAGCGTTAACGAGCGGAATTTGAAGGCGTCCGCGGCAAGGCCGGTTGCACCCGCACGCCCGCGATCCCGGTGGTCCGGATCCCCGAGCGTCGAGCGCACGAGGGCCTGCAGCGGGTGATCGCCGATCCCGACGTTGTGGAAATTCTCTTCAACCACCACTCCGGTTTCGTCACCGAGGGACTTGTTGAGGGCCGGCCCGCTGTGGCAGGCGATGCAGTTGGCGCCACCATCCCTGGGTGTCCGCGCGAACAGCAACCCCCCTTCGATCTGTCGCTTCGACAGCGCCGAGTCATCCCCCGCAAGGAACCGATCCCAGGGTGTGTCGCGGGTGATGACAGTGCGCAGAAATGCCGCGATCGCGCGTGACACCGTGCGATCGTTGATCAGCATATCGGGATCCCCGGTCGCATCGGCCTGGGCCGCCTCCTGCGGGTAGGCATCGCGGAACAGCTTCACATAGGCAGGAATCGCCTGGAGAGCGTCGTTCTGCGCACCTGCCATGCGGTGCGCCCCGGCCGCGATCTCCGCCAGATTCTCGCCGGCCGGAAGGCCGTCGGGATTGATGTTCACCTTCCCTGGTCCATCCTGCTCACCCGCCTCACCGCCGAGGAGCAGGCGGTTGTTGAAAGCGAACCCGACCATCGCGGGGGACAGGCGCGGCACGGCATCAATCGCGTCGAAGCGGCCGCTCCGGATCACGACGCCATCGACTACCTGATCGATAGGCGTCGGCAGGATATCGATCAGCCCTGACCTCACCCGTCGCCGGATCATGAGGGTGCCGTCCGACGGATCCGGGTATCCGAACCCCTCACCCCCCAGTGAGATATTCATCTGTACGCCGGCCTTCCCGGCGGCCGCCGCCAGATGGCAGGAGCCGCACGATGCGGTCTGCGCCATGGCGGGAATGCCACCGAACTCCGGCTTGATGTTGTTGGTGCGCACCGGGTCGAAGAAAAGCATCTTCCCGAGGTAGCGTTTCTCTTCGGTGATCACGAAATCCGGATCGACTGTTCCCCCGGGTCGCAGCGGCTGCGGCAGAGCGGCATCGGTGGACGGGACTCGCAGGAGATCGAGGTCTCCGACCCTCTCCAGCAGAACTCTCCGAAGCGCATCGGCCGTCCGGGGCGGCGCGGCGGAGACTGTCGCGTGGCCCAGGACCAGCATCGCGATTGGGGCGAGCATGGCGAAACAATTGCGCCTTCTGTCGCTCACGGAGGAGTCCACCTCAGGGAAAGAGATTGGTCCCTTGCCGATATGGGAACCTTGAGAAGATACGGCGAAGTCCAAGCGGGTCAACAGCAAACTTGGGCATCGAGGGGGTTCGATCGGTCAGAAGCATTGACGCTGCCCGCCCGGGGGCACAACTTGGCCAGTATGGACGCGCGAGGCCTTCAGGCAGGAGAGGTGACGAGTGAATCACAGAATTTCTCCTGGATGCATCTGGGAGGGGCGGTGCTCTTTTTCATCTGGATGGTCAGTCTGGCGTCGCCTGAACGGCCGAGCTCCTTCCTCCACTGGATCGATCTCGCCTTTCATGAGGCGGGGCACCTCGCCTTCGCGCCGTTCGGCCGCACTCTCATGCTGCTCGGTGGTACCCTGCTCCAGCTGATCATCCCCGCTGCGCTGTGCGGTTACTTCTTCGTCAGGCGCAACCCGTTCTCTGCCGCCTTCTGCACCTTCTGGCTGGGTGAGAACTTCATCGATGTGTCAGTCTACATGGCCGATGCGCGCACGCTGCAGCTCGACCTCGTCGGAGGAGGGGAGCACGACTGGAACAACCTCTTCTACCAGTTTGGCACGTTGACCGAGGACTGGGTCACGGCGATCTCGACGACGACGCACCATGTCGGGGTGCTTTTCATGCTCGCCGCCACTGTCTGGGTCGGCCTGCTGGGCCTTCCGTCCGAACGCAAATCAATGCTCGTCGAATGGCTTGCCGATCGCCTTCCTTTTCTCCGCGCCTACACCGGCTGAATGACGGTCGTCCCACCCGCGACACAACGACCGCGAATCCGGGTTGATCCGTCGCGGGCCGATCCGCTGCGCGCGATCTAGTGATGCCCGTAGTCGAGCTCGCCCGCCTCGATCGGAACGTCGAGGCGGTTCTGCGGTGGCGGGAGAGGGCAGGTGGCGAATGGAGTATAGGCGCAGGGGGGGTTGTAGGCGAGGTTGAAATCGAGAACGATGCGACCGTCGACCGGCAGCGCAGATTTCAGGAAGCGGCCGCTCGGATAAGTGTCGCGGCCGCTGGTGCCGTCGCTGAAGATGAACCACAACCGATCGGATCCTTCGAGAACCGGATCAAACCGGACCTCGGTCCCCCCGACTGTGAACACGACATAACCCGGACTGGTCATCGACTCGGTCGTCTTCAGCACCGTGGGGATCGGGATCTCCTTCGGCTGCTCGTATGGCACGAAGCGCCCCTCGATCCGGTGCGACGACCGCACCGGATACCAGCGCAGGCCTGTGAACTCCCTGCGCATTCGGCTGTTCCGATCCTTGAGCCGGATCCCGTAACGCCCGCCGCGCTCGATGACGTACATCGTCAGATCACCGAGCTCGAGAACATCGGGCGAGCCGCTCGAATCGGGACGCATCTCATGCGAGGTGACCGGTTGGCCGTCGATCGTCGCCGGGACTCCCGGCTCGATCCGAACCGTGATCGAGGCGCCGTCACGCGTCAGCGTGCCGGCGAGATCAGGAGCCGATCCCTCCGGCAGCCGGACCTCGCAAGCCGGATCGGACCCGATCCGGCTGACTCCCTCATCGAGCCAGAAGAGGCCCGCCACGGTCAGCCAGCCGTCATCCGCCTTCAGTCTCTCTTCGCGTGCATGGCGCCACTCCTCGATCTCCCTGACGTAGGCGTCGCCTGAACCCGGGTCGACCGGACCGGCTTCGACTCGGTCCGCCGGGAGTGGGCCGCATAGAGTCGCGATGAGCGCGGCGAAAAGAACCCGGGCCCGCGCGACGCGGCGGCCGCCGTACGGCCGTTTGTTGACAATGGGCATGGGTCCTCCCAATACGTCGCTATCGCAGCGCGGTGATCTCCGAGAAGTACTTGACGAAAGTCTTAACGCCACCGGAGAACTGGCCCCAATCGAAGTTCTCGTTCGGGGCATGATAACCGTGCTCCGGCAGGCTGAGGCCGATCAGCATGATCGGCGCCTTCAGGTACTGCTGCATGGTGAGGACCGCGCCGATCGAGCCGCCCTCGCGGATGAAGGCGGGCGTCTTCCCGAAGCCGAACTTCAGCGCCTCGCGTGCCGCGTCGGCGTAGGGGCCCTCGAACGACCCGAGGTACGGCCCCAGCCCCGCCTCTTCGATCACTTCTACATCTCTGTTGAGCTTCTTCACTGCCTTCTTGAGCAGCCGGAAGATCTTCTCGGGATTCTGCTTCGGCACAAGTCGCATGCTGATCTTTGCTTCGGCCCACGGTGGCACGACGGTCTTCACACCGGGTCCCTGGTATCCGCCGGCGATCCCGTGCACCTCGAAGGTCGGGCTCGCCCAGATCCGTAGCATCACCTCGCGCGGCACCTTCGTGCGCAGCGACTTCAGCTCGTGGGCGGTCATGAACTTCTTCAGATCGAAACCCGAGGCCAGGAAGCTTTTGATCTCCCTGGCCGTCGGCTTCACGACGTCCTTGTAGAATCCGGGAATCTTCACACGTCCGGTCCGCGCGTCGTACAACTGACTGATCACCTGCGCGAGTTCGCCAATCGGGTTGCGAGCCGCGCCACCGGTCAGACCGGAGTGGGCATCCTTCCCGCCGGTCCTGAGGACCAGGCGCGCCGGCTTCATCCCCCTGAGCCCGTATGGAATCGCGGGCTTGCCGCGCGCCAGCCAGATCGTGTCGGAGACGAGTACCGAGTCGGTGCCGAGCGACGGCAGACGCTTCTGGATAAATTCTTCGTAGTGAGGGCTGCCGATCTCCTCTTCGAGTTCCCAGATGAAACGGATGTTCAGGTCGGTGCCGTTCTCGACGGCATACTTTGCGGCGTAGAGCGCGGCCAGCCCCGGCCCCTTGTCATCGGTGGTGCCGCGGCCGAAGTAGCGACCGTCCTCCTTGCGGAACTGGAACGGATCCTGCTTCCACTCCGGCTCCTGGGCCGGCTGCACATCCATGTGGTTGTAGATGGTCAGTGTGGGCGCTCCGGGCGAGACGACGAATTCTCCCACGACGACCGGATTGCCGCTGGTCGGCACCACCTCGGTGCGCGCCCCGCACTCCTGCAGGAGCGCCGCGGCGGCGTGCGCGCCGCGGTCGATGTCCTCGCGGTGAGCCGGGTCCATGCTGACCGTCGGGATCTCGACCAGATGACCCAATCGATCCTCGAAGCGATCTCGGATGCTCGTGAGGTAGCTCTCAATCTTCTGTGAATCCGGGGTGGCTCGGTTCATCGATCGACCTCCTGTCCGTTGACTCGCGAGTATGGCCTCAGGCCCGCACCGGCTTCATCGAGCGGATGCGCCGGCAGGCCTCTTCGAGATCGTTCATCTTCTTGGCGTAGCAGATCCGGATCTGATGGCGGCCGTCCTCCGGATCGGGGTAGAACGAAGAACCGGGAATGACGGCTACCCCCGATCGCTCCAGCATGACACGTGCGGCCTCCTGATCGTCCCGGAATCCGGCGTCGCCGATGTCCGCCAGCATGTAGTAGGCGCCTTGAGGCACGTAAGGCTTGAATCCGGCGGCCCGACAGGCATCGGCCGTCATATCGCGCTTGGTCTGATAGTCGACCCGCATCGTTTCGTAATACGAAGCCGGCAGATCGAACGCGGCGACGACTCCGTACTGCAGGGGGGATGGGGCGCAGATGTTGATCAGGTCGTTCAAAATCGCCATCTTCGCGGCCATATGACGACGCGCCACGGTGTAGCCAATCCTCCAGCCGGTCATGGCGTAGGTCTTCGAGAAGCCGCTGATGGTGATGGTGCGGTCGGCAAGATTCGGGAGCGAACCGGGGCTGACGTGCTCGCGGCCGTCGTACAGGATGTACTCGTAGATCTCGTCAGTCACGCACAGCACGTCGTACCGCTGGCATAGATCGGCGATATGTGCCAGTTCGTCGCGAGTGAATACCTTGCCGCACGGGTTGTGCGGCGTGTTGATCAGAATGAACTTTGTGCGATCCGTGAATGCGCGCTCCAGTTCGTCACGATCGAAGATCCAGCCGGGCGGATGCAAAGTGACGTACTTGAGGGAGGCGCCGCACAGTTTGAGGATGTTCAGGTGATAGCCGTAGAACGGCGTGAACAGGATCACCTCGTCCCCAGGATTGATGAACGCCAGGCAGGCCGTGACGAACGAGCCGGTGGAGCCGACGTTGACAACCACCTCGCCGTCGGGATCACACGGGATCCGGTTGTAGTCGGCCACCTTGCGGGCGATCCGGTGGCGCAACTCATCGATGCCGTCCAGGCGCGTATAGATCGATCGGTCCTCGTGGATGGCGTCGATGGCGGCTGCCTTGATGGTCGGGTCGATCGGCTGATCGCATATCCCCTGGCCGAGATTGATTCCGTCCAGTCGGGCACACTCCAGCGACATTTTTCGGATGTCGGACTGGACGAGCCCCTCGACCCGATCGGCAAACAGTTTCTTCAAGGTCTGACCCCCGTGTGAATACAGACGATACCACCGTACAGAGCGAGGCAGGAAACCCGATCGAATCCGGCGGCACGTATCTGAGCGGTGAACTCCACGGCGTTCGGGAACCGCGACACCGAATCGGTCAGGTACCGATACGCCGCCGGCTGTCCGGTCAGAAGCCCCCCGATGCGCGGTAGAATGTTGAAGAAGTAGAAATTGTACACTCTCCAGAGCAGTTTGGAGGGGGGCGTCGAGAACTCGAGGATGCAGGCACGCCCGCCAGGCCGCAGCACGCGCAGCATCTCCCTGAGCCCCGCCAGGTGGTCCGGAACATTGCGGATGCCGAAGGCGATAGTGACGGCATCGAATGATCCGTCACGGAACGGCAGGGCTTCGGCCGGCGTGTTCACCAGCGGGATCGGTCGCACCCCCGGGCCTCCGGAACCCGGCATCGCGCCGGCAATCTTCGGTCGCGCCCTCTTCAGCATCCTCAAGCTCAGGTCCGCCCCCACGACCTGCACCCCGGTGTTTCGGCGCAGGATCAAGAGCGCCATGTCGCAGGTGCCGCAGGCGAGGTCCAGGACGACGGCGCCTGGGGGCAGCGTTCCCAGCGCACGGATGGCGACGCGACGCCAGTGCAGATCGGTGCCGCATGAGATGATCCTGTTCGTCAGATCATAGCGGTCCGCGATGGCATCGAAGCTGTCGCGGATCTCGATGTTCCGCGGGGTGAGGCGCGGTTCTGTCATGGGCACAGAAGGCGGCCCCACAGGGCCGCGAACGGGCAACGGGTTCGGGTGAAAGGCGGATTATATCCGGATGAACGGCGGGTCAGGCGGGCGCGTGCTCAGGAGGGGCCCCCGGAACCCCTGCCGCGGCGCCGCCGCCGGCGTTTCCGTTTTCCGGACCCCTGACCGGCGCCGGGACCGTGCGGTTTGCCGCCCCCGGAATCCGCCCCGGGGTCGTCCGGCTCACCCCCGGCCTCGTCGAGAACCCCGTGCGCCGTCTCCTCCTCGAAATGTGTCTGCAGCAGATAAGCGACAATGCCGACCCGGTCCTCCTCATCGAGTATTCCCCGGGCCATCCCCTCATACTCGGCCCGTGCATCCGCCGACATCTGCAACGCCTGCTCCTTGAGGTCGTTCACGATCCTCCTCACCTTCTTGCGCGCCACCTCCTCATCGGAGGGGATGTCGCATTCATAGGCCTTCAGGTTGTTGGCCCGCACGAGTCTGTTGAAGTTCATGATATCGAATCCCGACACGAGGGAGATCGCTTTGCCGGTCTTTCCGATGCGCCCCGTCCTTCCCGCCCGGTGGATGTACTGCTCAGGTGAGCCGGGTGACGAATAGATGAAGACGTGCGACAGATCCTCGATGTCGATGCCACGCGCCGCGACGTCGGTGGCCACCAGGTGCCTGAGGTGCTTGCTGCGGAACCGGCGCATCACCTGTTCCCGTTTGCGCTGCGGCAGGTCGGATGAAATCATCGCCGCGGGCAATCCGTGCAGCGCCAGGTACTTGTAGACGGTGCGTGTCTCGGCGCGTGTGTTGCAGAAGATCATCGACGAGCTGGGCGCCTCGAACTCGATCAGCTTGCTCAGCGTTCTCGTCTTGTCCATGCGCGGCACGATGTAGTAGAGGTGCTGCACATCGGCGACGTAGATCGAATCCTCGGAGAGCAGCAACCGCTGCGGCTCGCGGAGGTACATCCTCGCTATCGACTCGATCGTGGACGGGATGGTGGCCGAAAACAGCATGGTCTGCCGTTCTTTCGGCACGCGTTCCAGAATCTGTTTCATCTCCTTCTCGAACCCCATATCGAGCATCTGGTCCGCCTCATCCAGCACGAGGGTGCGTACGGCCTTGAGCGACAACGTGCGCTGCCGCAGATGATCGAGAAGACGTCCGGGGGTGCCGACCACGACGTGCACGCCGCGCCGCAGCCCCTCGACCTGGCGCGGCATCGGATCCCCGCCATAGATCGCCAGAACGCGGGCGCCCGAAGCGGCTCCCAGACGGGACAGTTCGTCGGTCACCTGGACGGTCAACTCGCGCGTGGGACACAGCACGAGAGCGGAGACCTGGGCATTGTCGGCGTCGATCTGCTCGAGGATCGGGAGGCCGAACGCGGCCGTCTTCCCGGTACCTGTGCGTGACTGCACGATCAGATCGCGCCCCGCTCGGGCCATCGGGATCGCCTTGGCCTGCACATCGGTCGCCTGGCCGTATCCCATGCTCGACAGGGCCTCGAGGAGCCGGGCAGGAAGCTCGAGTGAAGCGAAGGTGACCGGCTCGGCGGGAAAGGCCGACAGTCTCTGGCTGGCCTCCGACGCGAGGGGCGGGGGCGGGTCGCGCGGTGTCCCGCGCGGACGGACCGGCACGACACGCATCTGCCGCAGCCGGCCGGCCTTCTTGGGTGGATTCGTCATGTCAGATTTCGGCACCCCTCCCGCATGAATGCGCGGGAATTCTATGCTGTGGCGTGCTCTACGGTCAATTTGCAGCGCGCGCGAGCGGCACGAGGGGAGTTC
>JAPUIN010000254.1 GCA_027297005.1 Acidobacteriota bacterium | reverse complement strand
CCGCGAGGTCGAGGTGGATTATCGGGAAGGGATTACCCGGCGTGCATCCCGCGAGCCGCTTCAGTACATCACGGGCCTGCAGGAATTCTGGTCGCTTCCGTTCAACGTCTCGCCCGCCGTGATGATCCCGCGCCCCGAGACCGAATTGATCGTCGAGGCCTGCGTGGCACGATGTTCGAAGCTTGATCCCCGCGTGGTCGACATCGCCACCGGCTCCGGTTGCGTGGCGGTGGCCGTTGCCAGGGAGCTGCCGGGCGCCCTCGTGCACGCGACCGATCTCTCGGAAGAGGCGCTTGACGTGGCGCGGCTCAATGCGGCCCGCAATGACGTCGGCGGCCGCCTCGCGTTCTACCAGGGTGATGTTTACGAACCACTCCGCAACCTCGGCCTGGAGGGATACATCGATTTCGTCCTCAGTAACCCGCCTTACGTGGCGGAGTCGGATCTCGCGACGCTCGAGCCGGAGGTTCGTGATCACGAGCCGCGTGCGGCGCTCACCCCCGGCCCGGATCCGCTCGCCGTGCATCGGCGGGTGGCGGCGCAGGCCCCCGAGTTCCTGGTTCCCGGCGGCTTCGTGATCGTAGAGTTCGGGATTGGTCAGACACAGGATGTCAGCAGGGCGTATGCGAGCGTCGCCGGGCTCGAGGTCGAGGAGGTCCTCAAGGATCTCGCCGGTCTCGACCGCGTTCTCGTGGCGCGGGCCGCGCCGGCAGCGCGCTAGGTGAGGATGCTGTCCGGGTATTGAATGGGGCCGCGTTCGGGACGCCATCTCTTCGGGGTATACTCACCGGCATGCCCGATC
The DNA here is from genome assembly GCA_027297005.1 of Acidobacteriota bacterium. The sequence continues at coordinate 5,479 of JAPUIN010000254.1, read as the reverse complement.
CCCTGACAGTCGAGCGGGCGCTCTCCCTCGTGCTTGAGAACTCAAAAGCGCTCCCCGAAGAGAGGATCCCCTATCTCGAGGCCGAGGCTCGTATCCTCCGCGAGGAGATCTGCGCGGATCAGGACTATCCTCCCTTCGACAAGGCGATGATGGATGGTTATGCCGTCATCGCTGCCGATGTCGGGGAGGTTCCGCGCACCCTTCGCGTCATCCAGGAGATTCCCGCCGGGACCGATCCCGGAACGCTGCGTCGAGTCGAGCCGGGGACCGCAGCACGCATCATGACCGGCGCTCCGCTGCCGCCCGGGGCCGACTCCGTCCTGATGGTCGAGGAGACCGGGGAGGCGCCCGGCGATTCCGAAGCGGTTGTCGCCCGGGCCACGGTGCGTCCGGGGCAGAACCGCGCGCTCGCCGGTGAGGACATCCGGGCCGGGGAGGTGCTGCTCGGGAGCGGAGATTTCATCGGACCCGGCGAGATCGGTGTGCTCGCGGCTCTCGGTCGCACCACGATCCGGGTCGGCGGGCGCCCGCGGCTGGCGGTGCTGGCTACGGGGGATGAGCTGGTGCGACCCGACGAAGAGCCGGGGCCGGGACGGATCCGGAACAGCAACGGACCGATGCTCGAGTCTCTCGCGCGTCGGATCGGCTGTGTCGTGACGAACCTCGGAATTGCGGCCGATGACGACGCCGTCTTGAGGGATCGCATGGCCGAGGGTCTCGAGGGGGAGGTGCTCGTGCTTTCCGGCGGTGTCTCAATGGGCGACTATGATCTCGTCGAGGGTGCCCTGCGCGGCCTGGGTGTGGAGATTCTCTTCGATCGGGTCGCGATCAAGCCGGGCCGTCCGTTCACCTTCGGCCGGCGAGGCTCGACTCTCGTGTTCGGCTGTCCCGGCAATCCGGTTTCGTCGTACGTGATCTTTCAAGTGTTCGTGCGTCCGGCGCTGCGCCGGATGATGGGGTTCGCTGAGCCGATCACCTCATCCCACCACGGGGCGCTCGCCGAGCCGGTGCAGCAGCGGGGCGGCCGGTCCGGCTACTATCAGGCTCGCGCGCATTGGAACGGATCCGGTTATTCGGTCCGGGTCCTGCCGACCAGTGGCTCCGCTGATTTCGTTTCGTGCGCGCGCGGGAATTGCCTGGCGATTGTGCCGGCCGATCGCGCGCGCATGGAGCAGGGGGACAGGATCGAATTCATTCCGCTGGACGAGATCCTGGAACGATGAACGCCCGCTTCCCGTCATTCCGTCTGGACCAGGCGCTCGGGCTCATCGGGTTCCTGTTCGTGGCCGGGGTGCTGTTGGTTCTCGGCTACCGTCTCACGCCGCCGGGAGGTCCTCCCACCGTCCGGTCCCGGTTGCTGCAGAGAACGACACCGGCCGAAGCGCCACGACCGGCGAACCTGGTACTGATCACGATCGACGGGCTGCGCCTCGATCGCATCGGTGTCTACGATTCCCCCGGCTCGACACTGACCCGGCACATCGACGCCCTGGGCCGGGCCGGGTTCCGCTTCGAGCAGGTGGTGACCTCCTCTCCCTCGAGCCTCCCGGCCCACATCGCGCTGATGACCGGCCGGACTCCCGCGCTCGCTGGAGCGTCCTCATCGATCTGGGGCCGGCTGCCTGCCACGTACCCGACGCTGGCAGAGTCGCTCGTGGGAGCCGGGTTCAGAACAGCGGCCTTCGTCGGCTCCGGGGCTCTCGGGCGTTCGACCGGACTCGCACGCGGATTCGAGTCGTTCGAGGCGCCGTCGAGTTCCGGCGTGGCCTACCCGCTGAGGGTCTTCAGCGGCCGGTCCGCCAGCAAGGTGATCGCCGAGGCACGGAGCTGGGTCGATGAAAATTTCCGCACACGTTTCTTCCTGTGGGTGCAGCTGACCGACCTGCTCGGTCCGCACCGCGTCCCGGCGTCGTATCGGCGGCTTCACGACAATCCGTACGACGCCGCGGTCACCTTCGTCGACGCCGAGCTCGGGAGAATCCTCGACCGGCTCGAGTCGCTCGGTGTGATGGAGAACACCATCGTGGTGATCACCTCCCCGCATGGGGCCGGTCTCGGCGAGCACGCGGAAATGAGTGCCGGCGCCCTGCTCTATGACAGCACGGTGCTGGTTCCGATGCTGATGCGGGTTCCTCAGTCTTCCGCGCGAGCCCGTTCCATCCCCGAGCAGGTGCGGAGCATCGATCTGCTCCCGACCTTCTTCGACCTGCTGGGGATCGATCCCGAGATGACGCTCGAGGGAACAAGCCTGGTGCCGCTTCTCGATCCCGGCGGGCGCTTACCCGTCCTGCCCGCGGTGATGACGACGGGGTACCTGGAGGCTCTCCTGGGCGGCTCGCGACTCGAAGCGTTCCGCTCGCACGGATGGAAATACATCGATGGGCTGAGGCCGGAGCTGTACCATCTCAGGCGCGATCCGGGCGAGGTGCGGAACCTGGCTGCGTCCCGCCCCGACCGTGTCGAGGCGATGAGGAGATCGCTCGGCGAGGCGACCGGCCGCGAGGTGATCGGCGGCGCGCGCCAGCCCCCGCCCGATCAGGCGATGGTCTCCCTTCTCGAGACCGTCCTCCGGGATCTCCGGCAGGGACGAAGCGCCGCGGCGCGCACGGCTCTCGGCGACCTGTCGGTCCGCATCAGTGAGGAGCGATCATCACCCGAGGATCACTCGGGAGCGGCGCCGCCGGCTCTCCTCGCCCTGCTGGGGGCCGTGATTCGCGCGGAGGGAAGCCCTGGCGATGCGTTGCTCCCCTTCACGAGCGCGCTGACCAGCCTCTCCGGATTACAGTCCGCGCCGGCCGGCAACGTGCTCCGGGGGCTGCTCCACGCCGAGATCGCCGCCTGTCGTCGGGAGCTTGCGGAACCGCAGCGGGCGATCGAATCCTATCGCCAGGCTCTGGAAATCATCCCGGACGATTCCGATGTCCGCGCTGGGCTCGCGTCGCTGCTGCTCGAGAGGGGCGTCGTCGTCGAGTCGATCACCGAGTTTCGCGCGGCGCTCGCCAGGGCGCCGGGCAGCGCCGAGCTGCAGGCCGGGCTCGGCCGTGCGCTGCTGCTGGGCGGCGACCCGCAGTCGGCGGTGCAGGTGCTGGAGCAGGCGGTGCAGTCGTCACCGTCGGACCCCCGCCCGTTCTTTGATCTTGCACGGGCGTCCGAAGCTCTCGATCACAAGGCCGCGGCGGCGCGGGCCTACCGGGAGTATCTGGCGCGTGCCGATCCGCTGCGGTCGCGCGACCGGGAGATCGCGCGGGAGCGACTGCGCCAGCTGGAGTCAGGCGACGGCGCTGTGCACGATTCGGAAGGGGCCTGACCCCTTTGACCCGGTTTGCTCCGGTATGGTAGTTTCCGCCGCGCTAGGTAGGAGGAGGCTCGCGTGGCCAAGGTCACAGTACTGATCGCGGATGATCTGAAATTCTTCCTGGAAGTCGAGAAGACTTATCTGCTGCGGGGAGGATTCAACGTTCTGGCTGCCGACAGCGGGGAGAAGGCGATCCAGCTCGCCGTTCAACATCACCCGAATCTCATTCTCCTCGACCTCGAGATGCCGAAGATGGATGGGGCGGAGGCCTGCGCGAGAATGCGCCAGGAGGCCTCTCTCGTCAGCACGCCGATCATCATCATGAGCGCCTCCGGCTCGCCCGAGGTCCGGGATCAGTGCCTGAAGGCGGGCTGCACCGAGTTCATCATCAAACCGGAAAAACCGGAGGAACTGCTCGGCGTGGTGGCGCGTATCCTGACGGTCAAGCAGCGCGGCGCGGAGCGGATCACCGTCGTGTTCAACGTCACCGGCTCGGCGGGCGAGAAGGAAGTCGTCGGCCGCGCGAAAGACCTCAGCGCCACCGGATTGATGCTGGAGACGACAACGCAACTCCAGGTTGGGGCGCGGCTCAAACTGCAGTTCTTCCTCCCGAAGACCAAGTCCTCGTTGACGGTGGAGGGGGAGGTGGCGCGCGTCAGCCCGGGCGCCGACGAGGCTCAGGAGATCGGGGTCCGGTTCGTCAACCTGAGCCAGAGCGACCAGGAGCAACTCCAGGAGTACGTCTCCTCCTGATCAGATCCTCGTAAAAGGACTGCAACGAACGATCGTCCGGGTGGCGATCGAGTCCCTCGCGCGCGGCGGCAAGCGCCTCCTCATCACGTCCCGTTTCGGCCATCAACAACGCGATTCCCAGGAATGGCGCCCCGTCCCCCTCCCCGAGATCGCGCGCCTGCCGGAAGGCGGCGAGGGCCCTGTCCGGATCCAGCATCCGCCGGTATACCGATCCGAGCCGCATGTAGATCTCAGTCGACGGCGCCAGTTCCGCCGCCCGCCCGTAGGCGTCCGCGGCCTCAGTCCAGCGCTCCAGATGGGCCAGCACGCTGCCGAGGTTCGCGGCGAACCGGGGGTTGTACGGATCGAACTTGCCGGCCCGGCGCAGCGAGACGAGGGCGTCTTCGCGACGCCCGGTCTCCGCCAGGATGACCCCCAGCATGCTGTGATACTCGTCGATCCGGTCATCACGGGCGAGTCCGCGCCGCAGGAACGGTTCGAGTTCGGTCGGGACTCCGCGCGGCTCCAGGAGCTGGTACAGGTGAACGGCGGCGACGACACGGGTCGAGTCGGCCTCGAGCGAGGCGCGGAAGAGGGTCTCGGCCCTGCCGCGATCTCCGTCCTCCTCGGCCAGCAACCCGGCGATCGCATCGTCGAGGCCGGGGTGCCCGGCCGTACGTTCCGCCCAGCGTCGCGCTTCCTCACGCGCGGGGTTGCGGCCGCCCGGATCGCGGAAATGGATGCGCACGAGCCACAGGACCGATTCGGGATCCATCGCGGGGAATTGCTCGAGCCCCGCATGCAGCGCCGCGATCGCGTCATCGGTGCGCTGCAGCGACAGGTAGGCCTCAGAGAGCAACTGATAGGTTTTCGGGAGCGGCTGCCGTTCGTTCGCGGCGATCAGTTCATCGATCCCCCGCGCGTATTCCCGCCGCTTGAGATAGTAGATGGCGAGGTTGCGATGATAGAACGCGAGGGTGCCGAGGTGCTCGTTTCCCGCAATATGGCTGGAGCCGTCGCCGGGCGGTGCGGCGCCGCCGCGCGACTCGGCCCCCGAATCCCCGCCGATGTAGCCGAGCGCTTGCAGATTGGCGAGCAGTTCATCCTCGGCAGCGCGCGCTCTCTCATCCCGCGGCTCCATGATCGCACGCGGCGAGCCCAGCTCCTCGTAAGAGGGGACGGTGCGCACTGCGTGCGCGTGGCTGAAGGCCGGGTCGAGCGCCTCGACGAGGACGCGACCCGGCATGTCCTCCGCGACCGGAAGACCCAGCACGTGGAGGATCGTCGGCGCCACATCGAACAGCGTGGCCGGTGGGCCCAGCATTGCGCCGCGGCGCGCGACCGGGCCGCTGATCAGAAAGATCCCCTCCTCGTCGTGCCACTCGACCGGCTGGTGGGTCGTGAACGGCAGCACCTCGAGCGGGCGCCCCGATCCCGATTTGAACCCGTGAT
>JAPUIN010000253.1 GCA_027297005.1 Acidobacteriota bacterium | reverse complement strand
CGAGACCCTGATCGAGCTGGCGCCGCGGCTGGAGAAGAGTATCCTCCAGGCGATCTTCGACTGCAAGGCGGGTGCCGGCCCGCCGGCGGAGAAGCCGGCGGGCGAGCCCGCCGTCGTCGAGTGGGACGGCACGCCACGTCTGGTCCGCGAGATCCGGGCGAAAACCGGCAGGTCGTCCGGATACCTCTACCTGCATTCGGACCGTTTCGTCTGGTCGAGGAAGAGGAACGCTGCCGACGAGGCGCGCGGCAACATCGTCATCACCTTCGACGACGTCCTCCGCTTCGAGCCGACGGTCAGCCACTGGCGGGGGAACCAGCAGAGGGAGCGCCGGGGCGGCTTGTTCGTTCGCATCGCCGACGGTCGCGGGATGTTGTACGACCCCCTCGGTCGTCCCGGCGATCGATCCGGGGATGACTACTCTCCGAGCGCGGCGCTTCAACTGGCCGAGGAGATGAACGCCTACCTGACGGGCTACCGGCGGGCCCGGAGACTCGATCCGGAAACGGTCGAAGCGGCCGACTTGTCCGTCCGGGTGCGCTCCGAGAAGCGAGGCACCTTCCGCTTCGACGGGGAGATGATCGAATTTCTCCCCGACAAGAACCGCACCGGGCGGTACGGGTTTCGCCTGTCGGTATCGAGGGTGATCGGGATTCATATCAACGGTTGGGGCGAGGCCGCGATCCGTTTCGATCGGGACAGGCCTCTCGGTGACGGAGAACACGTCGATCTCGAGGTGAGAAACGGATGGATCCGCCTGTACGGCTGGGAGGGCAAGGGCCTCATCCGCGAGTTCGAGAGGCGCGGGATCGAGCCGGACCTCGGCTTCGGCGGATAGCCCTGCTGTTGCTGGCGGCCGCGGTCGCCGGATGCGCGGCCAAGACGGACTACCCGCCTTTCTGGCGGACCCCGCACTCGAAAGTCGAGCTGATGCTCGAGCTAGCGGAAGTCACGAAGGACGACGTCGTCTACGATCTCGGTTCCGGCGACGGCCGCATCGTGATTGCCGCCGCCAAGAAGTATGGCGCCCGTGGCGTCGGAATCGAGATTGATCCTACCCTCATTGAGGAGTCGATCCGCAGAGCCCGCGAGGCGGGGGTCTCAGACCGGGTCAGCTTCGTTCGCGGTGATTTCTACGAGACCGACATCAGCGAGGCCAGCGTCGTGACCCTGTATCTCTTTGAGGAGACCAACGCAAAGCTCAAGCCTCTCCTGCTCGGACAGCTCCCGCCGGACGCCCGAATTGTCACCTACAAGTACCGTATCCCGGGCTGGACGCCGATGAAGCAAGAAAAACGTGTGTTTCTTTACACACTTCCTGGGCTGGAGCGCGCCCGATGACAAGCACCAGCCCGGTGCGGAGGTTTAGCCCCCCCGGGGGATCGTGAGCGGGAGCGAGACGGAGAAGGTGCTTCCCGCGCCCAGCTCGCTGGCCTACTTCACCTTTCCCGGGACGCTGTAGATCACGGCCGGTCCCGCGCGGGTTTCCCGCGCGGCGCCGTTGTTGACAGCAAACCGGTCTGTCAATTACGCTTACCCATATCCTTAATAAGAGGCATCGACGCCGAGCGTCGACCGTGGTGCCCTCATGAAAAGCTTTCCGGTGATCGTGACCTGCCTGACGATGCTGCTCACCGCATCACCCGTCTCCGCGTGTGACGATTGCGGCGAGGCGCGCGCCCTGATGCAGGGGGGTGAGTGCAAGGACGCGATTAAACTGCTCAAGAAGACCGTCAAGGCCGCCCCGAAGGAAGCGGAAGCATATGCACTCCTCGCCATGTGCCACGCGCGCCTCGGCAAGCCGAAGGCGGTACTGGAAGCGGCGATCAACTGCCTCGAGGCAGGTGCGAGCGAGGAACTTGTCAACGAGTTGGTCCGGGATGTGGCCGCCAACCTGAAAAGGCCGCAGGGGGAGTCGATCGAGTTCGACGCGCCTGACGGGGTGACCGCACCGGTCCTGTTGATTCAGCCGCGGCCGGTCTATCCCGAGGTTGCTGCCGAGATGGGGATGGTCGCCGACATCAGGGTCTCGGCGACGATTGGCGAAGACGGCGCTCCGAAGGATCTGTCGATCATCAAATCGGCCGACTCGGTCACCAATGACGAGGCGGGCCTGCACGAAGCGGCCCTGAATGCCGTTCTCGGCTGGCGTTTCCTCCCCGGTCTGGCCGGCTCGGTGCCGGCCGCCGTTAAGATGACCTGCACGGTCCGGTTCGGCGCCGGCACCTGAAGCGCACGATCGTCAGAACTGTCGCGTGAAACGCGCGAAGGCGTCCCAGCGGCTCTCCTTCTGCAGCGCCGTGATGAGCTGCTCGAGCTCCTCCCGGTAGCGCACCCGGAACTCGAACAGCCCCCCGCGCCGAATGATCTTCCGGTAGCGGATCTCCCCCAGCCACTCGTTATTGGTGTACTGCGGCGAGGTCAGCCAGCCGGCTTGTGCCAGCCCGCCGATCAGACCGATGCTGTGCCCCGGCTTGAAGTTCATCAGGCTGACCTGAAACTGCCCCGCCCAGCCGCCGCTCTCCTCGAAGCCGCCGATACCGAAGGCGATCTCATTGGGGGTTTCGGGCGCGTAACCGATCGATGTGCCGACCAGAATCGACGTCGGGCTCTCCTCGCTCAGGTGCCACTCGAAGCTCATGCGTCCCACGCTGGCCCAGTAGTCCTCCAGCGGGCCCGGCAGGCTGCCGTTCTTGCGCAGGGACGAGGGAAAATAGGAGAGATCGATCCCGCGCTGCACGATCGGGCCGACGCGGCGGTCGCTGCGCACGTTGATGAAGTAGGAGATGCGACTGTCGTCGTCGGTGAAGTCGAGCGGGGATCGCAGGATGTTCGATGTGTGATCCTCGTCGTTGTATTGCAGGATCAGGTGTTGTGACCACCCCTTCGCACCGCGGTGGAAGAGATGCAGGCCGTCGGTCCAGGTGATCCGCATGTTGTTGCTGTCCTTCCGGTCGAGTGATTTCGGAAAGACCCCCTTGAGCTGAAACTGTGTCTGGAACCGCCCGAAATAGATCATCAGCTTCTGGGTCGGTCCCCACTTCAGGAACAGCTCGTCAAAGCTGGCCTCGCCCGTCGCCAGCGGGGCGGCAGTGTCGACTTCGAAGCTGTAGTCGTTTTCCTCCGACGATACGCTGCCGGCGAAGCGGATCTTGAAATCTAGCGGCTTCGAGATAATCCACGCCAGCCCGCCCCGCAGGCGGAGCCTCGCCTCGCTGGTGTCGCTTTCGATGTCGTCCGATTGGTCGGTTTCACTGGCCGACAGTCGGAACCGTACGTTGGCGCTCCACTGCAGCCGTTTCGGTCCCTCGTCTCTCTCCTCCTTGTCGCCCTCTGCCTGCTTTTCCTCCTGTTCAGGCTTTTCCGGTTCCTCCGTGTCCGGCCTCGGGGAGGCATGGATGGGCCCACACAGGCAGACCAACGCCGCCACGAGGGCGATCGTCGCGACCCTCACGAATCTGCGATATATCGATAATTTCAACGCCGGCCCTCGAGGATCAGGTGGAATTGGAATCCCTTTTTATTTTAACGGGTTACACCGATATTGAGAATGGCCCGGACAAACCACCGGGGCGGCATTCAGTTCTCGACTTCGCCGCCCCGTTCCGAACCGATGGAAAAACCGCTAGCGTTACGGATAACTTTCCGTGAACT
>JAPUIN010000252.1 GCA_027297005.1 Acidobacteriota bacterium | reverse complement strand
TCCTAGGCGACGGGTACACGCAGGCAGAGCTGCCGACCTTTCGCGCGGAGGCGAGGCGACTCGTCAAGATCCTGTTCGAAACGCCCCCCTTTTCTGAGCGCAGGATGGATTTCAATGTCTGGGCGATCGACCGCGCCTCCGAGGATTCGGGCGTCGACCGGCCGCGCGCCGGCGTCTACCGGCGGACCGCGCTCAACGTGACCTACAACATCTTCGGATCGGAGCGTTATGCGCTGACCCTCGACAACCGGAGCCTGCGTGAGACCGCGGCCCAGGCGCCTTACGAGTTCATCGAGATCCTGATCAACGGTGAGCAATACGGCGGGGGGGGAATCTACAACCTGTTCGCGACCTGTGTGACGAGGAGCGGCTCCTCCCCGTACGTTTTCGTGCACGAGTTCGGGCACCACTTTGCGGCCCTGGCCGACGAGTACTACACCTCGTCGGTCGCCTACGACACGACCGCACCGATCATCGAGCCGTGGGAGCCGAACATCACAGCGCTCCTCGATCCGAAGTCCCTGAAGTGGAAGGACCTCGTCGATCGCGGGACGCCGCTGCCGACCCCGTGGTCCAAGGAGGAGTACGAGACCAGGCAGTCCGGGATCCAGGAACGTCGCCGGGCGCTGCGTGCGAGGCACGCCCCCGAGACGGAACTCGATGCGCTGTTCGCCGAAGAGCTTGACTGGACCCGCCCTTTCCTCGGCGGGCAGGAACATGCCGCGAAGATCGGCGCCTTCGAGGGGGCCGGATACCGCGCCCGCGGTCTTTATCGATCATCGACGGACTGTCTGATGTTCACGCGCAATCCGGATCGCTTCTGTCCGGTCTGCTCGCGCGCCATCGAGCGGGTGATCGACTGGGTGGCGGGCGGGTCCCAGCCGATCATCAGGTGACGGCTGTTCGTCGGGCGGCGGAGGCCTTGAGGGGGCCGGAGAGGACAGTGGCCAGGTCTTTGGCCGTCGGGATGCGGCGCTCCGGATCGACCTGAAGCGCCATCATGATCGCATCGGAGATGGGACGCGGCACCGTCGGCTCGAGTTCGTGCGGCGGTTTCGGCCGGGACTGCAGATGCTTCATCAAGATCTCCTGCACGCTGCTCCCCGTGAACGGCTCGACACCCGTGAACATGAAGTAGAAGACCGCGCCGAGCGAGTAGATGTCGGAACGGCGATCGAGCGGGCGCGCCTGGATCTGCTCCGGGGACATGTACATCGGTGAGCCGAGGATTGTCCCGGTGGAGGTCAGGCGGTTGTCGTTCGACTCGGTCCGCGCGATCCCGAAATCGAGCACCTTCGCCTCGCCGGCGCTCGTGACCAGGATGTTTTCGGGCTTGATGTCGCGGTGGATGATCCCCTTGCGGTGCGCGGCATCGAGGGCCGAAGCGATCTGGACGGCCAGGCGCAACCGGTCCTGAAGGGTCGGCCTGGGGGTCCGCTCGATCCAGCGGGGCAGCGGGACGCCATCGATGTACTCCATGACGATGAACCGATGTTCGCGCCATTTCTCGAGCGTGAAGACCCTCACGACGTTCGGGTGGATCACGCTGCGGGCCGTCTTGATCTCCTGCACCAGCCGCGCCACCATCTCGGCGCTGATCGCGCCGCTGAGAAACTTGAGCGCCACGGTTTCGTCGAGCTCGACATCACGGCCGCGGAAGATCGCGCCCATGCCGCCGCGCCCCACCTCCGCCAGGATCTCATAGCGATCGCCGATGACCATGCCGGGCACGACCTCCTTGATCTTCAGGTCCTCCAGGACCGCCTTCGCCGAGGCGTAGCGTGTCTCCTTGCTCTTCTCCAGGCAGCGCAGGATGACGCACTTCAGAAACTCCGGCAGCGGCCGGTCGCCAGGCTCGGAGATCGATACGGTGGCATTGACCTGCTGGTGGCCGATCTCGCTTCCCGTGAAGGGCGGGCGGCCCAGCGCCATCTCGTACAGCACGATCCCGAACGAATAGAGATCCGAGCGCTCGTCCACGCGATCCCGCAGGAGCGCTTCCGGGGTCGTGTACTGGATCTGGCGGCCGCTCGACAGCTCCTTCGTGTCGAGATCCGAGAGCCTCACTGCCAGCCCGAAATCGGCCACTGTCACCTGATCGTCATTGGTGATGAAGATGTTTTCGGGCCTGAGATTTCGATGCAGGACTCCCCGTTCGTGGGCGTGTTCGAGCGCTTCGAGGATCTGCCGCCCGATATCGACCAGACGATGCACCTCGAAGCGCATCTTCTGATCAAGAAGCGAACGGAGCGTCTCCCCCTCGGCGAGGGCGGTGACGATGAATTTCCCATCCCCGTCGGCGCCGGTATCGTATGTCGTGATGATGTGCGGGTGGCTGAGACGCGCTGTCGTTGCCGCCTCCTTCAGGAACCGGTCCGCCTTGCCGACCTCGTTCGGGCCTTCGTGCAGGCGCCGGATGGCGACCGGACGCTCGAGCGCGGAATCGTACCCCTTGAAGACCTCTCCCAGCTTGCCGGTGCCGATCGATTCCTCGATGCGGTACCGGTTCGGCTCGGACCAACCGCTTTCGTCAGCCCCTCTGCCCGCCCCACCGCCCCTCGCTCCCAGTGTCTGGAGCGGCATACTCTCGATCGCCCGCATCCGATCCAGGACGTCCTTGTAGCCGTAGTCGAACGAGAGGATCTTCTGATAGATCCGCAGCGCCTCGCGCGGGCGCATGTTGGTCTCATGCTCCAGGGCAAGCGAGTAGTAGATCAGGACTGTTTCGTCGTCGATCTCCTCGCCGTCGATCGCCGCGGTGAATTTGTCGACGGCCAGCGTATGCATCCCCTGCTCAGCGAAGACGCGGCCCAGCAGGTAGCAGGCCTTGCGATATTCGTCGTCATCCTCCTCGATCTTCTGGAGGGCCTTAATGCAGCCATCGAAATCCTTCTGCTCGTAGTGAATGCGGGCCGCCGAGACCGGATCGTCCGCCTTCAGGTAAACCCGGGCGGCTTCCTCGGGCTTTCCTGCCTTGCGGTACAGATCGGCGGCGCTGGTGAAATCCCGTAGCGACTCGTGCGCCCGGGCGGCTTCCTCGAGTTTCCCCGCCTTGAGGTACAGACCGGCCGCCTGCTCGAACTCCCCCTGCTGCTCGAACAACCGCGCGGCGCGTGACGGCTCACCGGCTCGCGACCACGCTTCGGCCGCCCGGAACAGGCTGCCCGCCTTCTCCAGGATTTCGGCGGCCTGATGCAGATGCCCCTGCCGGCCAAGGATTTCGGCCTGGACCGCCGGCGGCAGGACCGAGAGATCCTTGCCCGCGGATCGCAGCAATGCATACGCCTCGTCCGGCTTCTGCAGGCGCAGCAGAATGTCGGCGGCCTTCTCCACCTGCCCGGCGGCGCGCCAGGCCATCGCAGCTTCCTCGAGAAGTTGCGCCGCCTCGAAGTGGCCCGCCGCCTCTTCCGACTGCCCGATGTTGAGATAAAGCTCACCGCAGTAACGGTGGTAGCGCCCGACGTTCGCTTTTTCCGACTCGGACTGGTAGGAGCCGGGCTCGGCCTGGTCCATCCGCTCGATTAACTGTTTGAAGAGCCCCGCCGCCTCGAGGTGCTCACCCGCACGGACGAATAGAATGGCCGCCTTCTCGGTCTGGCCGGCCTTCTTGAACTGTTCCGCGGCTTCGCTGGGTTTTTCGAGCTCCTCGAGAACCTCGCCGGCCCGCTGATGGTGCCGGCCGCGGGTGAAGAGATAGGCCGCCTTCTCGCGATTCTCCAGGCGAAGTTCAATCTCCCCGGCCGCGTTCAGATCCCCCGCCTTGAGAAAGTAGAGGGAGGCGGACTGGAGATCGCCCATCTCCTCGGCGAGCCGGGCCGCCTGGTCGAAATGGCGTCCCTTGACGTACATTTTGTTCGCCCGCATCCAGTCCCCCGCCAGGCGGTAGAGATCGCCGGCCTGCGAGTAGTCTCCTCCCCGCGCGGATTCCTTGGCCCGTTTTGTGTAATCGGTCGTCGTCGGAATCGGCGAACCTCCTGCCCCGCAACCTCTTGGGGCCGGCGAACGGATCGGTCCCGGCTTACGAATGTAGGGTCGCTCACCCGGTTGCGCCAGCATCCTTGACAGATCCGGAGTGGCCGGGAAGCCCCGGGGCACGGCCCCGGACCGGCTGTGGGCGTTGACCCCTCCTTCCCTCCGGGTCGAGAATGGGGCCTCATTCCGCCAGACGGGAGGTCCGGATGAAATCACACACCGCGCATTTGACCTTCAGGACGTCCGCCAGGATGGAGTTCCTGAACATCACCCCGGAGATCGAGAAGGCCCTCTCGGACTCGAAGGTGCGGGAGGGACTCTGCCTGGTCAACGCCATGCACATCACCGCCTCGGTCTTCATCAACGATGATGAGCCGGGACTACATGAGGATTACAAACGATGGCTGGAGTGGTTGGCGCCGTTCGACGCCAGCCCGGAACGCTATCACCACAACCGGACGGGGGAGGACAACGGCGACGCGCACCATAAGCGCCAAGTCATGGGGCGCGAAGTGGTCATCGCCATCACAAAGGGGAAGCTCGACTTCGGCCCGTGGGAGCAGATTTTCTACGGCGAGTTTGACGGGCAGCGGTCGAAGCGCGTGCTGGTGAAGATCATCGGGGAATGAGGGGGGAGGCCGGCGCGTTCAGGCCGGGTCCTTGAACGCCTCCTCCACAATCGGCTTGAGCTCCCCCTTCTGGTACATCTCCATGACGATGTCGCAACCACCCACGAACTTCCCGTTGATGAAGATCTGGGGGATCGTGGGCCAGTTGCTGTAAGAGGAGAGGACCTCACGGATCCGGGGGTCGGGAAGGATGTCGACCGCGTTGAACGGCTTGCCGAGCTCCTTGAAGATCGCGATCGTCCTGGCCGAGAAGCCGCACATCGGCATGTCGGCCGTCCCCTTGATGAAAAGGGTGATCTTGTTCCCCTCGACTTCTTTCTTGATCTGACTGAGAATTTCCTCGGACACGTCTAGATCTCCTGAGCCCCCTTCTCCTTCTCCCACTCCACCGGAGTGAGGGTCCGGAGCGACAGGGCGTGAACGGACTGGTTGGCCATCTCCTCCCGCAGGAGCGCATACACCATCTGGTGCTGCTCGATCCGGGTCTTCCCCTCGAAAGCCGGTGAGACGATGGTGGCGCCGTAATGCGCCTCCTCGCCGACAACTTCGACGCGGGAGTCGGGAATCCCCAGCTCTATCTTTCGCTGAATCTCCTTGAGGTGCAGTTTAAATCTCCACTCGAAAAGGCTCCACCCAGCGTGGGTCGAATAGGTATTGTACCGTTGATCGGCCGACCGCGTCCAGATCGTGCGCCCGGCTCTGGAGTGTTCAGCCATCGGTGGATCAGGGGAAGATCTCGACGTTGGCTGTGAGGGACGCGCTGAGATCGCAGGTGTCGCCGAAGAAGGCATCGTCGGGGTCCGAGTCAATCTCGACCGAGTCGCAAAAAGTAAGAAACAGCAGCGTAACGGGATCGAGGGTCCCGATGCACTGAAAAAAGCCGGAGTTGAACTCCACCCAGACGTTGACGAGAGCCAGGCAGGAATCGGCCTCGACGTTGGCGACCAGCTCGGTCGTGAAGGACGGGTCGGGGCCGTCGCCGATCACCTGGAACCCCGCGCTCCCGCCGCTCCCCACGACGAGTACCCCGGGGAACAGGAGCGGCGTGCCGCCGGCGGAGACGGTCGTTCCGTTCAGAGCCGGATTGTCACAGTTCTCGAGCGTGCGCACGCCGGGGGAGAAGGTGACAACCCAGTCGCCCGTCAGATCGGCACGGATCAGGCCGCAGTCCAAGCCTTCGAAGATGATCGTTTGTTCATCCGAGCAAGCCGTCAGCAGGGCGGGAAGAAAGATTGCGAGGAAGAAGGCGGTGCGCCTCATCGGTAGCCCCGGAGTGACGCCGCACCATTCACGGCACGAGCGTATTCTACAGCCCGCTCCGGCGCCGGGCAAATCAACGCGCTCTGGCCCGAGAACTCTCCGGGACCTGTGCGAGGCGCCGCGCGGTCACGTCCGCGTCGCGTGCGTTCGCTCCGTCCGCTGGCGAACGCGGACGACCCGGCCGTCCCGCCGCGTGTCTCCTTCGCGGTTGATCATCGCGATGCCGGAACTTCCTCTCTGACACCAGGTTCCATGGCTGCAGCAGGTCGATCATTTTCCATCCCGAATCCTGGCACCCCGCTTGCTTTTCCGCCTGTGCACGAATCAGCACCGCACGAGCGGGGAAGGGATGGCGGCCATGCAGGGTGTCCGAAGATGTGTGATCTGGGGAGGGGATTCGAACCAACCGGCTCGCCCGGGGGCGGCGGACCGGGAGGCTCGAACCCCTCCCCGCCAGAATGAGCCCGCGAAGAGACGCCCCGCCGCCTTGCTTGTGGCCGCGATTCTCCTCGCGGCGTCCGGCTCTCTTCCGGCCGTCGCGGACGGCGATCCGCAAGCATCGCTTCCTACCTCCCCCGGCATCCCGGAGGTCGCCTCATCGTTCGGCCTCGCTTCAGTGACGTTTCCGATTGCAGTGCCGCCGGGACGCCGGGGGATGCAACCCACTCTCGCACTGCATTACAGCAGTGCCGGGACGACCGGCAACGCCGGGCATGGGTTCGACCTGGAGATCGGCTCGATCCGGCGGGCCACGCGATTCGGTCCTCCGCGTTTCGACAACACCGACACCTTCACGCTGACGCTCGGGGGCGCCAGCTACGATCTCATTCCGCTCGATCCGGACTCGACCCTTTTCAGGACGGTCGTCGATACCGGGTTCTACATCGAGAGACTCTCCCCGGGACCGTTCGGGCCAGGCTCCACCTATTGGATTGCCCGGGGACGGGACGGACGTTCTTACCGTTTCGGAGCGGTCGGCGATCCACCCTCGGCAATCGCCTCGCAGGTGCCCAACCTCTCCTGGGGCCTCGATCGTGTCGAGGATCCATCGGGAAACGTCATGGAGATCACATACACGGTGGCCGGTCATCATCTCTTCCCGGTCCGGGTCGACTACGCGTCCCATCCATCCACGGGAACGCCGCCCACGAACGCGGTCGAGTTCTGCTGGGAAGGACGGGGGGATCAGGCCCCGCGCATCTGGGGGGAACGCCTTCCTTACCGCCTGTCGGCGGTGACGACCCGGGCCGCGCAGGAAGTCGCGAGGATTTTTCGTTTCGACTATGACACGCCCACCGATTACAGCTTCGCAGGGATATGCCCCGTTCCCCCGCTGCCGGTCACGGGCTCGCCAGATGGCGGCGGAGACAATCCGCCGAACTATCCGCGCGGAGGATCCGTGAGGCACCGGACTTTCCGCGGCGGCTCCTCGATTTCGAGCACCACCTCGTCCAGTTCCTCGACGGTCGTTTCAGGCCCTCTTCCCTCCCTCGACTCCCACCTGGTTCGGATCCGGCGTCTCGACGGCGCCGGGTCCTCTCTCCCAGATATCGAATACTCCTACCGCCGCGACGCCGCTATCAGCTGGCCCGAGGCAGTGCAGGGCGGGGAGCCGCCGATCCCTTTCGTTTACAACCGGCCGACGGAGGACGAGGATGCGGGGGCGCGCTTCGTCGACGTCAACCGGGACGGCCTGCCCGATCTTCTCGAAATGACCGGACACCTTACGGGCACGACTGCCGAAATCAGCCACGCCGTTTACCTGAATACTGGGACAGGGTTCGAATACGACGCGACATGGTCCGAGAGCCTCCTGAACCTCGTCGATCCGGACGATGAAAGCGAGAGTGCTTACTTCGTCGTCGCGCGCGGCACCCGCAACCGAATTGATAACGGCGTCCGTTTCATCGACATCAACGATGATGGTTATCCGGATGTCGTCCGTATGGCGTACTACTTCAGCTGGACTGTTCGAAAGGCCGTCCACCTGAACACGGGGTCGGGTTTCACCCGTGACGTCAGCGAGGATTGGCCACTCCCTGATGAACCGTTTGTCCTCATGCAGGTGGTGAACGGTCAGGACGTCAGCGAGGACCTCGGCGTGCGCATCGTCGACGTCAACGGGGACGGGCGCGTTGATCTCGCGCGTTCTCGCGCCAGCGACGGAGGACCAGCCGACAGACGCGTCTACCTGTATGACCGGGGGCGCTTCGTACACGATCCTGAATGGATTCTCCCGGACGAGCCGTTCGTCCGACGATACGGAGACGGATTCTGGCTCGATATGGGCGTGCGCTTCATCCACCTCGATCGCGATCGCTATATCGATCTGTTCCGGGCCGCTAACGTCAACGGCACCGTGATCAACCGCGCTTACCTCCACACCAGATCGCCAGGGCATCCCGGGCCGACCTGGGCTTCGAGCGATCAGAACTGGTGGCTCACAGTCCATGGCGAGCGATTCGTCGACGTGATCACATCCGGAAAGGGGACCGTCCTGGATCGTGGCCTGCGTATCGCTGATGTCGATGGCAATGGTGTGGACGACATCCTCGCGGCCCGTTCCTGGTCCGGGGAGGCGACCATGAAGCGCCTCTTCTCACCTCTGCGGGGCGGTGGCTGGAGTCAGGTTTCGATGCACCATTTTCCGGGACTGTTCATCGTCAAGGTGGATGGGGATATTCCGCGCGATCAGGCGGTGCGCCTGGTCGATCTCGATGGAGACGGCGGCATCGATTACGTCGCCTCTCCGGAACTTGGTGAACGAGAGTGGCGACCGAACACCGCATGGCTGGGGCGGCCCCTCATGGTCTCGCACTCCAACGGGATTGGGGGCATGACTCGGATCGAGTACGCTCCTGCCCCGCATGACGGCATGGCGGACGGCGGCCGGCGCGCCGCGCTTCCGTTCCCGCTGCCCGTCGTGAAGAGCATCACGGCATCGGACGGTCTGGGACATGACTACACCACGCGCTATGAATACGAGGGCGGGTTTCATCACCATGGCCGCCGCGACTTTCGTGGTTTCCACGCCATCACCCGGATCCAGCCGGGCGACGCCCAGACAGTACGAACGGTTTTCAACCAGCAACCCGACCTGGTGGCAGCTCCCCTCCTGGGAAGGCCACTCGCGCGGGTCATACGTCGTACCTCGGATGGAGCGGTCTTTTCGAACACGACCTGGTCTTACGACACCGGTGACCTGTACCCGCCGCTCCTCCATTCGCTCATACGCACAGAAACGGAACAATTCGATTGGCGCACCGACGATCCGCGGATCGGCGATCCGGCGCGCAGAACCGCCACGTCGTACGTTCAGATCCACGTTCAGGACGCTGGTCCCGATGCACCGCTGATCCGACGGATCGAGCGACGCGAAGGAGATCTTGATGACCCGCATGATGATCGTCTGATCGTCGAGGACTTTCTATGGGCTCTTGATGCCGCTCCCGCCAACGGACCGACTGGCGCGCGCTGGTTCCAGGATCTGCCCTATCATCGATCCGTGGCGGGTGTCGACGGCGCGATCGTCTCGGAGAGCTGGACGTTCTATGATGACCGCCCGATCGGCGAGGTGGGAATGCGGGGGCTGCCGACGCGAGAGGAGGAGCGCGGAGGACCACCGGGACCGCCCGGCTCCGTCGCCGCGGGAGACGCCCGAAACGTCGTCACAGCGCGTTCCTATGACGATTTCGGGAATGTCATCACGGAAACCAATCCCCTCGGCCGGATCCGACGGATCGAGCATGGCCTCTTCGATCCTTCATTCACCTTCCCCGAGAAAGAGATCGATCCCCTTGGCCACATTACCCTCAGGGAGTTTGACGCGCGCACCGGCCTCCTGACCCGGGTGATCGACGCGAACGGGCGTGCGGCCCACATCCTCTCGGATGCGTTCGGGCGCAGGGAGGCAGAGTACGGCCCGTTCGACTCGGCAGAATGGCCCACCGTCTCTTATGTCCACGACTACACACACATGCCGGTACGCGTGTTCCGGTACGCGCGTGAAAGAAGCGGAGTGGGCGAGCGCGCGGGAACAGAGGGAACGATCGAATCGATCGCCTTCTTTGACGGTCTCGGCCGGCTGTTACAGACACAAACCGAGAGCACGGGCGAGACCATGATCGTTTCAGGCGCAGTGACCTTCGATGCCGCGGGACGCATCGTCACGGAGGCCGAGCCGTTCTTCACCTCCTCCGGGCCGGGGTACGTTGACCCCGGGGAGGCTTTGCACCTGCGTCTCATCGAGCATGACCCCGCCGGACGCCGCATCGCGGTCACCAACGCCGCGGGGGAGACCCGGAGAATTGAGCGCTCTGGCGATCGCGAATCCTGGATCGACCCTCTCGGTCACCGGCGGGACATCGTCCGTGACGCGTTCGGGAACGTCGTGCGCGTGGAGGAGTTCGAGGGTGAACACGGCGACTGGCAATCCGGCACCGTCGCGGAGTATCGCTACGATGCAGCCGATCGCAACGTCGGCATTCTCGATCCTTCCGGGACCACGACCACCATCATTTATGACACGCTCGGCCGCCGCACGGGGCTGATCGACTCGCACATCGGAGCCTGGCAGTACGAACACAACGCCAGCGGAAACCTCACGGCGGAGATCGATCCTCTCGGCCGCCGGACGCTGCTCACCTATGATGAGCTCGATCGCATCATCTCGAAACAGTTCGATGACGGGAACTGGGCCGACTGGAATTATGACGAAGGGGGCGCCGGTCCCGGGTCTATCGGCAGGCTCACCTCCATCGACGATCCGAGCGGCACGCAACGGTTTCGCTATGACGGGCTCGGGCGCCTCATCGAGGGCAGCCGCATCCTCGACGGCAATTTTTACGTGGTGCGCACGTCGTACGACGCACAGTCTCGAATCACCGGGATGGAGATCCCCGGGGCAGCCTCCATGCAGTATGAGTACGACGAGGGGGGGAACCTGAGCGCCGCGGGGCCTTACGCGCGATCGTTCGAGTACAACGCCCGCGGTCAATTGACCCGCACGGTTCTCGAGAACGAGGTGATCCTCAACCGGAGCTATGGCGAGGCGACCGGGAGGCCGCTCCAGCTCCGTGCGGGCCGACCGGGAGACGATATCCTGCTGCACCTGACGTACAACTTCCTGCCTGATGGACAGATCTCCACGATCACGGACCTCACGGATCCGGCGAATCCCTCGATCGACGCCTTCTTCTACGACGGCCGCCATCGACTGGTTCGGGCCCTGACCCCCTCATCGGATCGGCAGTATTCGTACGACGACGCAGGCAGCCTCCTTTTCAAGGACGGGGTGGGATTCTTCTACGATGATCCTCTCCATCCACAGTGGCTCACGAGAACCTCAGCCGGCCGCAGCCTGACACATGACGCTCTCGGGCATGTGACGCGCCTCCTCGATGCCGACTCCGATCGGCGTCTCTCCTACGATGCCGCTGGACGGATGATCGGGTTGACCGACTCGGGCACTGATCTCATCATGGCCAGCGAGTACGATGCGAACGGCCGGCGCATCCGTGAGATCGTTGAACGGGACGGGGTCCAATCGACCCGGCTCACGCCCTTCCCCCAGATTGAGGTCAAAGACGGTCGCGTCATCCTGCACGCCTACGCCGGCGCCCTGCGACTCGCCACCATCGATCCGGAGCGCGGCGTCATGTATCCGATCACGGATCATCTGGGGAGCACCCGCGTCCTTGTCGATGAAGCGGGAGATGCGATCGCACGCTACGATTACTCCGCCTACGGGGAACTCATCGCGGCCCCAGGAACCGAGACCATCGTCTCGTATCTTTATGGGTCGGGAGCTCGCCAGCCGGACACGGGTCTCATTCACATGGGAGATCGATTCTACGATCCGGAGCTCGGCCGCTTCCTGCAGCCCGATACGGTGGTCGCCGACCGGCTCGATCCGCACGCACTGAACCGCTATGCCTATGCGCGCGGCAACCCGATCAACTTGATCGATCCGGGCGGCCGCAGCCCTCTCACCGCGATCCTCCTGGTCGGTGCGATCGCGCTGCTCGACAAGGAAACGCGTGAAGACACGGCGAGATCAGTGGCGCTCACGGCGGTGACGATCTTCCTTACGGGCGCGCTCGGGCCGGGCTTCGGACACGGACTCGAGGCGTTGCTCGCATCGACTCCAGCGCTCTACGCGGCGGCCGTGACACCCGTGATCCTGCATTCCCGACTGGGTGAGGCGATTCTGCAATCCTACGCTTTGCTGTTTCAGGACCTCGGCTTGAGTATCCGCAATTCGCTCGTCGCTTCGCGGGTGGTGACGACCCTTCTGCTAAACTCACAACTGCAGCGCAGCTTCGGGAGGACCCTCACCAGTCTTGGCGAGGCCCGGGCT
>JAPUIN010000251.1 GCA_027297005.1 Acidobacteriota bacterium | reverse complement strand
AAGTACGCGGGCGACTCCTCCGGCTGGGACATGGCGGAGGGATCGCTGGTCAGGGCACTCGAGAGCCGCTCGCTCTCCTACATCCGCCGCGAGGGGGAGGCCGTCTTCTACGGCCCGAAAATAGACATCCGTATGTTCGATGCCATCGGCCGCTCCTGGCAGGGCCCCACGGTGCAGTTCGACTTCAACCTCCCCACCCGGTTGCGCATTCAGTACATCGCCGCCGATTCGGCCCCGACCCCAGTTGTCATGGTTCACCGGGCGATCTATGGTTCACTGGAGAGGTTCATGGGCGGGCTGATCGAGCATTACGCTGGCGCCTTCCCGCTGTGGCTGGCTCCCGTGCAGGCCACCGTGCTGCCGATCAGCGAGAAGACGGTAGAGTACGCCCGCAAGGTGAAGGCCGCGCTTCTGGAGGCGGGATTGCGGGTGGAGTGTGACGCGCGAGGAGAGAAGATCGGAGCGAAGATCCGCGACGCGCAATTACAGAAGATCCCGTTCATGCTCGTCGTCGGCGAGCGCGAGGCGACAGGCGGCACCGTGGCGGTGCGCAGCCGTCGAGAGGGAGACCTTGGTCCGACGACCATAGAGGAGATTCGAGATCGCATGACCGCGATGCAGAAGGAAAGGAGTCCCGGTCCATGAGCCGATCACCAGGTCGGGGGTCGAGAATATGAGCCCTGGCCGCAGGCGGTGGGAGGTTCGGAAACCTGAGAGCAAGGTGAGGATCAACGAGCGCATCCGGGCTCGTGAGATCCGTGTGATCGGCGCAGATGGGGCGCAACTGGGCATCATGTCATCCGACCAGGCGCTCCACATCGCCCAGGAAAGCGGGCTGGATCTCGTGGAGATCTCTCCCGACGCGGCGCCGCCCGTCTGCAGGATCCTCGATTACGGGAAATATCGTTATCAACTGAACAAGAAGGCGCACGACTCGAAGAAAAAGCAGCGCACCATCCAGGTCAAGGAGGTGAAGTTCCGCCCCAAGACCGATGAGCACGATTATGAGTTCAAACGCAACAACATCATCCGCTTCCTGTCGAAGAGCAAGAAGGTGAAGGCGGTCGTGATTTTCCGTGGCCGCGAGAACGTTCACCGCGACATCGGACACCAAATCCTCCGCCGGCTGCGGGACGAGGTGGATGAGTTCGGAACCGTCGAGTCGGAGCCCCGTCAGGAGGGACCGTTTCTGTACATGATTCTCGCGCCCCGAAAGAATACGGGCGCGACAGCGGCCTCCTCCGGCACCTCCTCGAGACGGTAGGAGACGATCCATGCCCAAGATCAAAACGAAGCGGGGTGCGGTCAAGCGATTCCGGCTGACCGCATCGGGGAAGATCAAAAGGAGCCGCGCCTTCAAGCGTCACATCCTGACGTCGAAGTCGACCAAGCGGAAACGGCACCTCGACATCGATACGCTGGTCAACGATGCGGATCGGCGGCGCGTGCGTCAAATGCTGCCGTACGGCCGCCCATAGGAGTCGATCGTGCCGAGGGTTAAACGGGGAACGAAGAGGCATCAGGCGCGCAAGAAGGTTCTGAAGCAGGCCAAGGGCTATTACATCGGCAAGAGCAAACTTTATCGCGCCGCGAAGGAGGCGGTCGATAAGTCGCTCGGATATGCCTATCGTGATCGGCGGAACCGGAAACGGCAATTCCGGAGCCTGTGGACCATCCGCATCAACGCCGCGGCCCGCCAGAACGAACTGTCGTACAGTCGCTTCATCGCGGGGTTGAAGGCGGCCGGCGTGAAACTGGACCGCAAGATCCTGGCCGACCTGGCGATCCACGATCCCGCCGGATTCACGTCGCTGGCCCAGGCAGCGCGAACCGCTCTGGGCGGCGCCTGATCCCACCGGGCGGATCGATGGGCAAACGGCTCATCGACATGCAGCGACGGGACGATGGAGGCGGGGCGTGCAGGAGCGCGTCAAGACGATTCGCCGGCAGTTTGATCGCGACCTCGCCGCCGCGCACGGCGGCGCGGCGGTTGGCGAGATACGGATCCGCTATCTCGGGCGGAAGTCCGGCGCCCTGACCATCCTCCTCAAGGACCTGCGGGATGTCCCTGCCTCCCGGAAGGCCTCCGCCGGCAAGGCGGTCAACGCGCTCAAGAGCCACGTCGAGTCGGCACTCGAGGCCGCCCGCGGGAAGGGGGCGGTGGCACGGTCCGCCCCTGCGGGGGAGGCGCTCGATCTGTCCCTCCCCGGCCGCGTTCAGCGTCCCGGCTGCCCCCACCCGATCTCCCAGATCCGCAGCCGCATCGAGGAGATTTTTCTGGAAATGGGTTACGCGCTCGAGTCCGGTCCCCTTGTCGAGACCGATTACTACAACTTCGAGGCCCTGAACATCCCACAATATCACCCGGCGCGCGATATGCAGGACACCTTCTACGTCGAGGGGGGGTTACTCCTGCGCACCCATACCTCCCCCGTGCAGATCCGGACGATGCAGCGCCAGCAGCCACCGATAAGGATGATCGCCCTTGGCATGGCGTTTCGCCGCGATGCCGCCGACCTGACCCACTCCCCTGTCTTCCATCAGGTCGAGGGGTTGGCGGTTGACGAGCGGATCACCTTCGCTCATCTGCGCGGGACCCTGGAGCATTTCTGCCGACTCATGTTCGACCGCGAGCTGAGCCTCCGGTTCCGGCCGTCCTACTTCCCGTTCGTCGAGCCGGGCGCGGAGTACGACATCTCCTGCATCTTCTGCAGTGGCGACGGATGCCGCACGTGCAAGGGCAGCGGGTGGATCGAGATCGGTGGAGCGGGCATGGTTCACCCCGCCGTGTTCGAGAATGTCGGGTACGATCCGGAGCGCTACACCGGCTTCGCCTTCGGCCTTGGCCTGGAACGGATTGCGATGCTCAAGCACGGAATCGACGACATCCGCCTGTTCTATGAGAACGACGTCCGCTTTCTTTCGCAGTTCCCCGCCTGACGGCGAGGGGGATCACGCATCATGCGGTTCTGCCATGGATGGCTGAAGGAGTACGTGACGATCACCGATGAGCCCGCGCGTGTCGGCGCGCTCCTGACGGGGGCCGGGGTCCCGCTGGACGGGATCACGGGCGCCGGCGATGACGCGGTGTACGACTTCGAGATCCTCACCAACCGACCCGACTGCATGAACCACGTCGGCCTGGCCCGCGAGCTGGCCGCGCTCACCGGCCGGGATCTCCGCATCCCCGAAACGGACATCCCCGCAGGAGGACCGCCGTCCTCTGAACATGCGGGCATCACGATCGAGGATCCGGATCTCTGTGCCAGGTACAGTGGCCGCTGCATCCTCGGTGCGCGCATCGGGCCCTCCCCCGACTGGCTCGCCCGCCGTCTTATATCGATCGGGCAACGCCCCATCAACAATGTCGTCGACGTCACGAACTTCGTTCTGTGGGAGTTCGGGCAGCCGCTGCACGCTTTCGATCTTGACCGGCTCGCCGATCACCGGATCGTCGTGCGCCGCGCGCGCCGCGGCGAGATCCTGGTGACGCTCGATGGCGAGTCACGGACGCTGACGGCGGATATGCTGGTCATCGCCGATGCGAAGCGTCCCGTGGCGCTGGCCGGCGTCATGGGGGGTCACGCATCGGAGATTTCCGATGCGACGACCCGCATCCTCCTCGAAAGCGCCTGGTTCGAGCCGGTCAGCGTGCGGCGCACCGCGCGCGCTCTCGGTCTGCACACGGATGCGTCACACCGCTTCGAGCGGGGCGCCGATCCGGCACTCACAGTGACCGCACTGGATCGAGCCGCCGCCTTGATCGCCGAGGTGGCCGGGGGGCAGGTGACCGGACCGGCTCTGGACATTCATCCGCGCCCCGAGCCGCCCCGCGTCGTCCCCTTCCGCCCGGCTCGGGCTCGGCAACTTCTCGGCCTCGACCTGCCTGCAGATTTCATGCGGGAACGCCTCACCCGCCTACAGTTCAAGGTGCGCGAGGCGGATCGGGACAGCTGGCAGGTGACCGTTCCTTCGTTTCGGCGGGATGTGACGCGGGAGGTCGATCTGATCGAGGAGGTCATCAGACAGCGCGGTTACGACGCCATCGGCGCCGAGCTGCCGCAGCGGGCCGGAACTGGACGGGGACGGTCAAACGCCGCTCGCCGCTCGCTCCTCGCGCGCCAGGCGTTCCAGTCGGCCGGGATCCACGAAGCGGTCAATTCGATCCTGATCAATCGGGAGGATGCGGCGCCATTCGCGCCGCCCGATGCGAAGGCGAAGGGAATCACGAACCCTCTGCAGAGCCAGGCCGCCTGGCTTCGAATGAGCCTCATGCCCGGTCTGCTGCGCAATGTCGCCCACAACCTGAATCACGGGATGACGCGATGCCAGCTGTACGAGATCGGCCCCGTCTTCCTTCCCGGCAAAAAGGCACCCCTGGAGGGGCGCCGCCTCGCTTTCGTCCTGGCCGGACAGGGCCTCCCGGCCCACTGGAGCCAGAAGCCGCGCACCGTCGATATATACGACGCACGCGGCCCGGTGGAGTTACTGTCGGACCTGCTTGGAACATCACGGCTGGTGCTCTCTTCGGATAAAATGCCGTTCCTGTCGGAGGGGCTGGCGCTCAGCATCTCCCATCACGGTCAGTCCGTCGGCTGGCTGGGGGAGATCACTCCGAGCATCCGGCAGCGGTTCGGGATCGATCAGCCGGTCTACGGAGGAGAGATTGCCATGGAAACGCTGGAAGCCGAGCTGGTCGCAGCGCGCCGGTACCGGCCACTTCCCCGTTACCCGGGCGTACGGCGCGACCTGGCCCTGGTCGTGAAGCAGGACACCCGATTCGACGACATCGAGAGGGTCGTCCGCACGGTGAACACAGTGCCGATCGAGGAGGTCCAGCCTTTCGATCGCTATCGCGGCCCCGGCGTGCCGAAGGGGTGCATGAGCGTGGCAATCCAGATTTTGTTCCGGCACAGCGGGAGAACGCTGACGTCGGAGGAGGTTCAATCGGCGCAGGACGCGATCGTGGCAGCACTCGACAGGAAGCTCGGCGCTCGACTGCGGAGCCCGGTGACCGACTGACGGGGCCGCGAAACGGATGCGGCGGAGGAGACCGATGGAGAAGAAGAGGGTAGTGGTCGATCTGACCCAGATCGATCTGCTGGAGCAGAGGGTGATCAAGGCGACCGAGCTGATCCGCACGGTGCGCCGCGAGCGTGACTCGGCGT
>JAPUIN010000250.1 GCA_027297005.1 Acidobacteriota bacterium | reverse complement strand
CATTTCTCCTTTCGACGGCGGCTGGAAAACAGTCTCCGGGCGACCTTCGGCTTCGGCGCTTCGCCGATACGACTCGACTTCCGTGGACGGCGGCGGGCGCCCGAGCGTTGAACCCGCACGCGCTTGACCCTCCCAGGTCCGGACTATATGTTCCGGATCGGGCAAACCTGCCCGGCCCGAGAGGGGCGAAACCGGTCTTTTGAGAGGCGTCGCTGATGGTACTGTTCAACTATTCGACCAAGGAACTCACGGCCAAGATCGTCTACTACGGGCCCGGTCTCTGCGGGAAGACGACGAACCTTCAGTACATCTACGAATCCCTCCCCGACAACGTCAAGAAGGGCAAGATGCTCTCCCTGGCGACCAAGACGGATCGCACGCTCTTCTTTGATTTCCTGCCGATCGAACTCGGCTCGATCCGCGGCATGAAGACGCGCGTGCAGCTTTACACCGTACCCGGCCAGGTGTTTTACAACTCGACGAGAAAGCTCGTGCTCAAAGGAGCAGACGGCGTCGTGTTCGTGGCCGACTCGCAGTCGAAAATGCTCGAGGCTAACGACTCGAGCTACAAGAACCTCGATGAAAATCTACGCGAGATGGGGATCCTCATCGATGAGATCCCGCTCGTGATGCAGTTCAACAAACGGGATCTCCCGAACCTCGCTGCGGTCGAGGAGATGAACACCCAGATCAACAGGCACAACGCGCCTTTCTATGAAGCGGTGGCGACAACCGGCATTGGGGTGGAGGATACCCTCAAGGCGATCACCAAGCTGGTGCTCAACAATCTGGCGACGAAATACAAGCTGGACGGAACCGGCGTGACCCCCGACGAGCCCGCGCCGCGCCGGCGACCGGCCGCCGCTCCACCAACGTCCCCCCCCCCTGCTGCGACGCCCCCGCGACCGGCACCGCCCGCTGCGACCGCCACTGTCCAGCAGGAGGACCTGAGCCTCGACGCACTGGAAATCGATCTCGACGCCCAGCCGACGCCCGCTCCCGCATCCCCTACGGCTCCGCAGGTCCCTCAGCCCGCCGCCGGCGCAGCGCCCGTTCCCGCGCCGCGTACGACTCCGCAGGTCCCTCAGCCCACCGCCGGCGTGGCCCCCGTTCCCGCGGCGGTGCCAGGGAGTCCCCAGATCCTGGGAGAGGAGTTGCTCGACCTAGAAGCGGAGATCGATCTGCAGGGACTGGACACACCACCGGATGGGAGCATCGATCTCGGTGAGGATCTTCTACAGGAACTCGAAGAAGAAGCCGGACCGCCCCCGGCGCAGACGACCGCTGTGCAGCCGTCACTCCAGGTCGTTTCGCCGATCGAGATTGAGGAGACCGAGGAGCCGATCAACCTCGAGGAGCCGATTGATCTAGGGGCTGGCGGTTGGTCCCCGTCTGTCTCCTCCCCTTCCTCCAGCGGAATACAGGTCCTGGACATTGGCCCGCTCCAGCCCGGACAGGAACGCGTTCTGGAGGTTCCGGTCTCGGTGACCGTCAATGGCAGGTCGGTGAGGCTCAACCTGCGAGTGACCGTCCGCCTCGATCGCTGACGACACCATCCATGCCGACCGGTGCCCCGCCGCAGCCGCCCGAGGCTCCCCCAAGGGTTAAATCCGGTCGTGCACTCCGCCCCGCCCCGGAACAGCGTGAGATGGCGTTGATCGCAGGCGCCTCGTTTTTCCTCAACCTGGTCCCCGGATCGGTTCTGCAGTACCTGCATTTCCGCTGGGGTCTTCTCGCGAGTCAGATCCTGTTCATCGCTGGACCCGCGATCATGGCGGTGCGCTGGTTCTATCTGGATCGCGCCGCGGTTCTGCCTTTCATTGTCGTGCGCTCTCGCTGGCTGGTCGCCACTCTCGCGGGTGCAGTCGGTCTCAACCATTTGCTGACCGTGGCCATGATCTGGCAGGAGCGCTTCTTCCCACAGCCACGCATCCTGCGTGCGCTTCTCGAAAACTTTCTCGATTACCGGGACGTCCTCGATCTCAGTCTGCTGCTGATCCTCGCCGCCGGAATCGTTCCCGTGTGCGAGGAGATCCTGTTCCGAGGCTTTCTGCAGAGCGGCCTGATACGCCTCATGGAAAGTGCTCCGAAAGGGATCGTCGCCGGCGCCTTCGTGTTCGCGGCATTTCACCTCGATCCCTGGCGCTTTATCGCCACCCTGACTCTGGGACTCTGGCTCGGATTTCTCGCCCACCGCAGTGGCAGCCTGTTGCCCCCGATCGCTGCGCACGCCGTCAACAATTTGCTGGCGATCACGCTCACGGAGCCCGGCTCTGGTCTGCCGCGAATGGAGTCCTCGATCATCTCCTTGGTTGCCGCCGGGGCGCTCGTGCTGATGGCCTTCTTCGTCGCCAGGAAACGGGCCGCCGGAAGGGAGGCGACCGGCATGCTATAATTCCACTTCCCTGAGATACCTTTGAGGAGGTCAAGGCGTCATGACACGCGTTCGCAGAAATCTGGCCACCGGAGGGACGCTCCTGCTCGTTGCCCTGTCCGGAGCGGTGCTCGCCGATACGGCTCCCCGGTTCAGCGCCTACCCTTCATACAGTGCCAAATTCGATCTCGACTCGCAGAAGTTCTCATTGATCACCAGTCTCGTGGTCTACAACATCAGCGGGAAAACCTACAGCGACGTGACATTCGAGCAGCGGTATCCCGACGGCGTGAGCGTCAAGGAGACGTACCAGCGCGAGATCGGCACGGAGGAGACGGGGGAGCAGTCCTCCGATAGGACCGTGAAAGGGAACATCTTCCAAGCCAGCATGCCGACCTACAATAACGGCCAGTACGTCGTCATCTTCAACGAACTGGAACTGGCGCGACGTCTGGACGAGATCACCTTCCCGGGGACTAAAATCAGCTTCATCGGCGAGGACGGAGAGCGGGTCACGGAGACCCTGGCCGAGAACACCTACGACCTGTTCATTTATTCCAACGTTGTCGGAGGATTACGCCGCTTTCTGCTCAAGTACAACAAGATCACTTTCGACTTCAAAAAGTCAGTCCCCGAACGAACCGAGTGGGAGTTCGCGCCGATCGCCGCCAGCGCCATTGGTCGATTCCCGAGCGGCATCGTCGGCACCTATCCGGGCGAGAATCAGTACAATGGCTACTTCCGCGTTCGTTCCGGCCCGCCCGGCGACAATCTTCAGATCCTCGTCGTCTACAAGGAGATCGACGAGTCAGAGAAGGTCGCGGACCGTGATGCCTTCCTGAAGGTGATCGGGGAGTACCTGAAGTGGTGCGGGGAATTCTCGATCATGGAGGAGGGTCTCCAGGTCGAACAACTGGACAAGTGGAATAAATACAAAGGGGTCTGGTCCCTGGAGGGACGCTGGACCGACACCATCCGCAATCGTCTGGGCGAGGGTATCCTCCGGGCACGGGTTTTCTTCGGCAAGCGCGAGGACGTCGAGTACTATGTTCTGACGCTCGGCCATGGCCGGGGTCTGGGGAAGGAGGGAAGCATGACGCCAAACCCTGAGAAGGAAGCCGCTCTTGGCGCCGAGCTCGACAGCCTTCTGGAAACTTTCAAATCGAAAATCGTTCCGTTGTCACACGAACGACGCCGCTGATCGAATTCCGATCGCCGGAAGCGCGGCCGGGCGGATCGAATAGCGTTCGTAGGCATTCCCGCTCCGGGGCGAGCGGAGCGTCGTTGTCCTCCTCCGGTGCTGTGCTATAATTCACTCCCGCTTCGTCGCTTGATTACCTTATCCCTCTCGAGGAGCCAATTGTCACCATGAAGAAACCGGCGGACGTGTTGAAACTGGCCAAGGAGAACGGCGTCAAGTTCGTCGATCTGAGATTCATGGATCTGCCCGGGCTCTGGCAGCATTTCTCCGTACCGGTCCACCAGCTCACCGAACGGTCGTTCCGGGACGGGTTCAACTTCGACGGGTCGAGTATCCGCGGATTCCAGGCGATCAACGAGAGCGACATGACGGTCATCCCCGATCCCGAAGCCACCTTTCTAGATCCGTTCACGTTAATCCCGACCCTCAACCTGATCTGCAACGTCGTCGATCCGGTGACCAGGCAGCGATACGGGCGCGACCCGCGCGGGATCGCTCAGCGCGCCGAAAACTACCTTCAATTCACCAAGATCGCCGATCTGGTCAACTTTGGCGCGGAGGCCGAGTTCTTCATCTTTGACGATGTCCGGTTCGATCAGACTGCCAATTCCGCGTTTTATTTCGTGGATTCGATCGAGGGGAGTTGGAATTCGGGCAAGCAGGAGGGGCCGAACCTGGGCTACAAGACGCGCCACAAGGGAGGATACTTCCCGGTTCCGCCCCACGACCACTTCCAGGATCTGCGCTCTGAGATGGTCCTCACCCTGGAGCGTTGCGGGATCCAGGTGGAGGCTCACCACCACGAGGTGGCCAGCGGTGGCCAGCAGGAGATCAACGTCCGCTACAGCACCCTGTCCCGTGTGGCCGACAATGTCGCGATCTACAAGTACATCGTCAAGAACACGGCCATCAAGCACGGACGGACGGTGACCTTCATGCCCAAGCCACTGTTCGGCGACAATGGCTCCGGCATGCATTGTCATCAGAGTCTCTGGAAAGGTGGGGTCAACCTGTTTGCCGGGGAAGGGTACGGCGGGCTGTCGGAGCTCGCGCTGCATTACATCGGCGGGCTCTTGAAACACTCGCCCGCCCTCGCAGCGCTCATCGCTCCCACGACAAACTCGTACAAGCGCTTGACACCCGGCTTCGAAGCGCCGGTGAATCTGGCCTACTCTCGACGCAATCGCTCGGCCGCCATTCGGATCCCGCTAATCTCCAACCCACCAGACGCCGTCCGCCTCGAGTACAGGCCGCCCGACCCCTCCTGTAACCCCTACATCGCCTTCGCGGCAATGATGATGGCGGGGCTCGACGGCATCGAGAATAAGATTGACCCGGGCAAACCTCTCGACAAGGACATTTACGGGCTCGGGCCTCGGGAGCTCACGGGGATTCCGTCTCTGCCGGCATCGCTCGAGGACGCGCTCGATCATCTCGAGCGGGATCACGAGTTCCTCCTGAAGGGGGACGTGTTCACCGAGGACAACATCCGCCTCTGGCTGGATTACAAGCGGGACATGGAGGTCAACCCGATCCGGCTGCGACCGCATCCCTTCGAGTTCGCCCTGTACTTCGACATTTGATGTGGCGGCGGGCTTCGCTCCGCCAATCGTGGTCCCGGCATGCCGCCGGCCAATCTC
>JAPUIN010000025.1 GCA_027297005.1 Acidobacteriota bacterium | reverse complement strand
GCAGGGCCTGCGAGACCAGGGCTTGCGGTTCTCCGGGACGGATGACGTCGAGGAGAAGCCTGGTCGCCGTCGCATCGCCCCGGAACTCCGGAGCCGCGAGTATCCGCATCAGTCCCAACCGCAGGGCCAAGGGCTGCGCTGGGTCACCGATCAACTCGGCGATCTCTCCAATCAGCTCGGCGGCGAAGGAAACGACACCAAGGCGCAAGTACTCCGAGCCCGCCGGGTTGCCCTCGAACGAGGCGACGTAGCGGTCCAACAGTTCGCGCGGCTCGAGGCCGACGGCGCGCTGGATCTTCTCCCGGGTGGAGTCCTTCGAACGGGGCTTCTCCGGTCTGGCGAGCGTGCGGCGCAGCCGGTCGATCTCCGCCCGGAGCACGGTGTTCTCCTCAGTGAGTCTCTCGAGGAGAGAGCCCGTCTCCCGGCCGGAAGGTGCGGGGGTGGCTTTGCCGAGATCTGTGGGATCGGCGTCGCCCCCGGTGAAGGACGACATCAGAAGCCACACTACGAACGCGGGCGCGGCCATCAGGGCCCCGATCCAGAGGTTCCGCATGCCCCGATCTTAGCAAGGTAGGCGTGCTCTGGTGGTCAGGCGCGTTCGAATGTCATCGCCATTCCCATCCCGCCCGACACGCAGAGCGAGGCGAGGCCGGTCTGTCTGCCGGCGCGCGCCATCTCGTGGAGGAGGGTGACGACGATGCGGGTCCCCGTCGCGCCTATGGGGTGGCCGAGGGCGATCGAGCCGCCGTTCACGTTCGTCCTCTCGAGGTCGAACTCGAGGTCGCGGTGGCAGGCGATGACCTGCGCCGCGAATGCCTCGTTCAACTCGATGAGGTCGATGTCGCCAAAGGAGAGTCCCGTCTTCTCGAAGAGCGTCCGGATCGCCGGAACCGGGCCGATTCCCATGACGTGGGGATCGACGCCCGCCGAGGCCCAGCCCGTGATCCGGGCCATGGGCGTGACGTTCAGCCGCTCGGCCGCGTCCGCCGCGAGGACGAGGATCGCGGCGCCGCCGTCGGTAATCCCCGAGG
Source organism: Acidobacteriota bacterium (assembly GCA_027297005.1). The sequence goes on along the minus strand of JAPUIN010000025.1, from coordinate 1,524 downwards.
CGTTCCCCGCGTGCACCGTCCCGTCCTTCTTGAAGACGGGTTTCAGCTTCGCCATCCCTTCGACGGTCGCCCCCGCGCGCGGGTGTTCGTCCTTGTCGACGATCGTCGGTCCTTTGCGGCCGGGGACCTCGACCGGGAAAGTCTCGGCCTCGAAGCGGTTCTCCGCGCGGGCGACCTCGCACCGCCGCTGCGACTCGACGGCATAGGCGTCCTGCTCGTCACGGCCGATGTCGTACTGCTCGGCGAGTGTCTCCGCCGTCTTGCCCATCATGTCCTTCGTGAGCGGGCAGAGGAATCCGTCCTGGTACTGGCCGTCGATCACCTCGGCATCTCCGAGCCGGTAGCCCCACCGGGCCTTCATCAGGAAGTAGGGAGTATTCGACATCGACTCCATGCCGCCGGCGAGCACGACGTCCGATTCGCCCGCGCGGATCGACTGCGCCGCGAGCTGGATCGCCTTCAGCGAGCTGGCGCACGCCATGTTGACGGTCATCGCCGGGCGCTCCTGGGGCACGCCGGACCGGTAGGCGACCTGCCGCCCGGTGTTCGTCCCATTCCCGCCCTGACGCCCGTGGCCGAAGATCGCCTCGTCGACGTTCGTCGGGTCGATGCCCGAGCGCTTCAGGCACTCCTCCGCCGCCAGCACCCCGAGATCGACCGCAGTCAGCGGCACGAACCCTCCCCCGAACCGTCCGATCGGAGTTCTGACCGCCGCCGCCACCACCACTTCACGCATGATTCAGGGCCTCCACTTAGCGGTGCGCTTCTTCCGGGGACTCTCTATGGCCGCCGAACCGCCTTGTTTCCATGTGTTCGAGGGCGGCCACGATGCCTCCCTCGACGTCGAATGTCTCCATCGCCCGGACCTTTTCGAGGTCGGCGCGCGTCGCCGGGTGCTTCGCGATCATGAAGGAACAACAGTCATCGTGCGGGATGATCGAGGTCTCGTAGGTCCCGATCTCCTTGGCAGCCTCGATGATTTCCCGCTTCGAAAGGCCGGAAAGGGGGGCGTAGATCGGCCACTCGGCGGCGTCGTAGATGCATCGCAGGTTCTCGAGCGTCTGGCTCGCCACCTGCCCCACCGAATCTCCGGTCACGAAACCCAGCGCCCCGACCTTCTCCCGAATCCCTTCCGCGATGCGAAACATCATCCGCCGGTAGACGATCATCCGGAAACGGTCCGGGACGATCATCACGATCTCCCTCTGCAATTCCTCGAACGGCACGATCGAGAGGGCGATCGATCCGTGGAAGAGGGAGAGACGATCGGCCAGCGCTTCGATCTTCTCTACGACGCGGTTCGTCGAAACCGAGCGGTTGAGGAAGTGGACAAGATGAACCCGGCAGCCGCGGACCATCATCCGCCACGCGGCGACCGGCGAGTCGATTCCACCGGACATCAGAGCGACCACCGTCCCCTGGGATCCGACCGGGAGGCCCCCCGGCCCCTCGCGCCGATCCCAGAAGACGTTTGCCAGGGCCCGGTCGATCTGCACTCCGTAGCGGTACTGTGCATGGGCCAGC
>JAPUIN010000249.1 GCA_027297005.1 Acidobacteriota bacterium | reverse complement strand
CGCGAGATCGATCATCTCCACGTCCAGGAACGGGACGCGCCCCTCGATACCGTGCGCCATCGTCATCCGATCCACCCGTTGCAGGTTCACGTTGTGCAGCGTGGCGACCGAGTGGCGGAGCTCCTGGTGGAGCGCGGCCGGATCGCGGAACCCGCGGTAGTAATGGTAACCGGCAAACAGCTCATCGGCCCCTTCCCCCGTGAGAATCACTTTCACATGCTCCGCAGCGAGCCGGGCACAGTAGAAGCACGGGATCGCGCTACGGACGAGATCCTGATCGAACGACTCGAGGTGGTAAATGATCTCTCCCAGATCCTTCTCGACCTCCCGGCACGTGAAGACGTGCTCATGATGGGTCGAATCGATGGACCGCGCCACGCGACGGGCCGCCTCCAGGTCGGCCGATCCCTCAATCCCGACGGCGAACGTGTGGAGGGCCCCAAGCTCCCTGCGCGCCACTGCCGCGATGATGCTGCTGTCGAGTCCGCCCGACAGAAACGACCCAAGCGGCACATCACTCATCAGGCGCTTGCGAATCGACGATTCGATGGTCAGACGGATTTCTTCGAGCCCCGGCGCGGTCCCGGAGTGCCACGGTTCGTGTTGCGGGAGAGAGTAGTACTTCCGGATCCCCAGAGTGGAGTCGTAGTAGGTTCCCGGCGGCAGCTCCGCGAGGCGATCGACCATTCCGGCCAGCGCCTTCATTTCCGATGCGAATAGCAGGCTCTCGCGGGATCCTTCTCGGCGCCAGCCGTAGTAGAGCGGCTTGATGCCGATCGGATCACGTGCCATGAACAGACGGGTGCCCGAGGCGATCGCCAGGGCGAACATCCCGTCGAGCCGCCGGGTCAACTCCACCCCAACATCCTCGAACAGGTGCAGCGCGACCTCGTTGTCGCAACGTGTGCGGAAGTCGTGGGATCCACTCAGTGATTCTCTCAGGCTCCGCCAGTTGTAGATCTCGCCATTGGCGACCATAAAAACGGAATTCTGTTCGTTCGCCAGCGGTTGATGACCGCGCTCGGGATCCATGATCGCGAGGCGCCGGTGTCCGAGCACGCCGTGACCCTCGTGGCGATGCAGACCCTGACCATCCGGACCCCGGTGCGCGATACGATCCAACATTGTGCGCACGAGCCCGGCATCGTCGTGACCCCAGACACCCGCAATGCCGCACATCAGTTCGTCACTCTGTACACGCTCACAGTGTCCGTCATCCTTCCGGCAATGCTTCCGATCGCCCGGCCCGATCAGGGTGCACGCTCGGAATCATCTCTCGAGTCAGCGGAACCGCTTCGCAGGGTGGAGAGAATGCCCCATAGCCCTCGAGCGAATGGCGATTATAGGCTGTCATCCTATCATTCCTCATGAATCCGCCGACCCATTCCGCCTCCCCATCGTTGAGAGGACCGGATGCCGCAGCCCGCTTCTCCGCGACCACCAGCAGGCCGAGGCCGACAGCAAGAAGCACCAGCAGCGCGGCGAACATCACCGTGCGCGCCACGAGCCTCGGCGGCCTGCGCCCCGCGCGCAGCCACGCCTCCGCGAGGCCGATCGCCCGATCGATGAGGAGCGCCAGAACGCCCGCAGGCAGCGCGCCCAGCAGGACCAGCCGGGCATCGTTGAGAGCCAGGCCACGGTTGATGAAGTCCCCCAGCCCTCCGGCCCCGATGAATGCCGCCAAGGTGGCGATGCCGACGCCGATGACGGCCGCCGTCCGAATCCCGGCCACGACGATCGGGAGCGCGAGCGGCAACTCCACGAGCCACAACCGCTGCCCGCGCGTGAACCCCAGCCCGAAGGCCGCCTCCTGGAGAGCGGGAGGTACGCTGCTCAGCCCCGTATAGGTGTTGCGCACGATCGGCAGGAGCGCATAGAGGGTCAGGGCCACGATCGCCGGCTGCGCTCCGATCCCGAGGAACGGCAGCAGGAACGCCAGCATCGCCAGCGACGGGATCGTTTGCACGACCGAAGCTCCGCCGAGCACCGCGCCGCGCACCCGCTCCGCACGCACGATCCAGACACCGAGCGGCACCCCCAGGAGAATGGCGATCCCTGTCGACGATCCGGTAAGGACGAGATGTTCGATCGTCCGATCCCACAGCTCGGGGCCGCGCGCCACCAGGAAGTCGATGAGCCCAAGTCTGTTCATCAGTGGATCTCACGGAACATCGCCGCCTGCCGGGCAGGCTTCTCGAGCAACTGCCTGACGAATTCGGTCGCCGGCGCGCCCACGATCTCCTCCTTCGTGCCGATCTGCTCCAGACGTCCCTCATGCATGATCCCGATCCGATCCCCCAGGGTGAGTGCCTCGAAGATGTCGTGGGTCACGAAGACGATCGTTTTCCTGAGCCTCGCCTTGAGGGCCAGAAGCTCCTGTTGAAGCGCCTCGCGATTGATCGCGTCGAGGGCGCCGAACGGCTCGTCCATCAGCAGATAGGGAGGGTCCATCGCGAGCGCGCGTGCAACGCCGACGCGCTGCTGCTGCCCTCCCGACAGCTCGTCGGGATAACGATCCACAAACGCGTCGGGCGGCAGCCCCACGAGATCGAGCAGCCTGCGGGCGGTCTCGCGCCGCTCATCCTCCGGGCGCCCCGCGAGTCGCAACACGATGGCGACATTCTTCTCGATCGTCAGATGGGGGAACA
>JAPUIN010000248.1 GCA_027297005.1 Acidobacteriota bacterium | reverse complement strand
GTGGAGCAGCTCGACCGACTCAACACCTACGGGATCGAACCGACGGCCCACATCGTCGCGACGTCCGACAGTCTGCGGGGGGACGAGGTTCGAGGCTCGATCCCCCGGGACGATGCGCTGGCCAACGCTCCCGAATCAGAGCAGGGGCTGTTTAAGGTACCCCGGGTGCTCGGGTGAAGGAGCTGACCAACCGCACCGTTTCCGCGATCCGCGAACTGGTCGTCTCGGGTCAGGCGAGCGCCGTCGAGATCTGCCGCGCCCACATCGAACACGCCCGCGCCGTCGAGCCACAGATCCAGGCCTGTCGTGCCATTCTCGAGAGCAGCGCGCTCGAGGAGGCGAAGCGCATCGATGGCGATCGTCGCGCCGGCCGGCCGCTCGGCCCCCTCGCCGGGGTGCCGGTCGCGATCAAAGACGCCCTCTGCACGCGGGGAGCCCCGACGACCGCCGGCTCGCGCATCCTCGAAAAATTCGTGCCGACGTACGACGCCACCTGCGTCCGTCGGCTGCGCGAGGCGGGCGCGGTCATCGTCTCCAAGACAAACCTGGACGAGTTCGCCATGGGCTCATCCAGCGAGAACTCCGCCTTCGAGATCCCCCGCAACCCCTGGGATACGAGCCGCGTGGCAGGAGGATCGAGCGGCGGATCCGCGGCCGCGGTGGCGGCGGGTGAGGTGCCTGCCGCCCTCGGCGCCGACACCGGAGGGTCGGTCCGCCAGCCTGCCTCCTTCTGCGGTGTCGCCGGCATGAAACCCTCATACGGCCGTGTGTCGCGCTACGGTCTCATCGCCTTCGCATCATCTCTCGATCAGGTGGGGACGATCGGCAGAACGGTGGAGGATGTGGCTCGGATCCTCGGCGTCATCGCGGGCCGCGATCCGTGCGATGCGACCTCGGCCGCGGTGCCGGTTCCCGACTACACGACCGCCCTGACCGGCGGCATCGATGGTATGCGTCTCGGCGTGCCGACGGAATATTTCATGGGAGGGATCACCCGCGAGGTCGAGAGCGCGGTGCGCGCCACGTTGCGGCTGGCGGAGGAGAAGGGCGCCTCCCTGGTCGAGATTTCGCTGCCCCACACCGAGTACGCCGTACCGGCCTACTACATCATCGCCACGGCCGAAGCGAGCAGCAATCTGGCGCGCTACGACGGCGTCCGTTACGGACACCGGGCAGAAGGAGTCCGCGATCTCTCCTCGATGTATTTCCAGTCGCGACGCGAGGGGTTCGGCCAGGAGGTCAAGCTCCGCATCATGCTCGGCACCTACGTGCTGTCGGCCGGCTACTACGACGCTTACTATCTCAAAGGCCAGAAAGTGCGCACGATGATTCGCAACGATTTCGAAAAAGCCTTCGAAAACGTCGACGCGATCCTCACCCCGACCTGCCCGACGCCGGCGTTCCGGAGGGGGGAAAAGTTGGACGACCCGCTCGCGATGTACCTGAGCGACATCTTCACCGTGACCACGAATCTGGCGGGCCTCCCGGGGATCTCGATCCCATGCGGCCTCACCGAAGATCGCCTGCCGATCGGGCTACAGATCATCGGACCGGCTTTCCAGGAAGAGAGGGTCCTGCGCATCGCTGCGGCGCTCGAAGGGGGGTTGCAATTCGATCGCGAGCGCCCCCCCATCCCCTCCGCGCCCCCGGCCCGATGAACCGTGACGGCATCCGGACACCTCCGGTCCGGCGGCTCGCCCCGATGGCGATGCTTCTCTGTCTGATCTCCGCGACGGCTCATCCGCCCCGTGCGCGGGACGTCGCCTCCGAAGCCGTCGCTGCGGTCCGTCTCAATCGCTCACCTCCAGCCAGAACGATCGCCTCGGAGGGGATCGGTGCGGGCGTGCGGGTCGTCGTTCTCGAGGGCGGGGATCTCCGCATCGAAGCGCGCGTGAAACCCCGAGATACCTACGTGTCGCTCGGGCGACGATACGTTATCGATCTTCGCGAGCTGGCCGCGCTGCGCGCGCTGAACGGTGAGACGCTGCCTGAAGTGGGCGCCACGGTCGTGATTCCTTATGCCTCGCTGAACGACGAGTACAAGGTCCGGGCGATCCGGGGGCTGTTCCCACAGGACGGCGCGGATGGCGGGGACTGGGTTCATCGAGTCGGCGAGGGTCGCCTCCCTGTCGCCGAAGAGAGCCTGTGGCACATCGCCTTCTGGCTGACGGGGCGCGGCGAGAACTTCGCCATCCTCGCCGATCGAAACGATGTGCCCGGACTGGCGCCGGAGGCGGGCCAGACGATCCGGATCCCGGGAGAGCTGCTGCTGCCGCCTTTCGCGCGGATGGTCGGGCTCAAGACGGCCCGGGGGATCACGCCGCCGACCGAGGACGGGCTCGATGCTCCGGAGGTCGACCCGGGAGACGGTTTCACTGAAGTGGAGGAAGAAGCGGAGGAGATTGCGATCGGCCCGACGTCGCATCCCGGGCGGACCGTGCCGCCGGCAGAGGGGGCTGAACTCCTGACCTACGCGGAGGATGAGGGTGGGCGTCATGCGGTGTACCGACTGCGCCGCGGCGAGGCGCTGTATTCGGCCGTCGTCATCCGTTACACGGGGCGCGTGGACGCCTCCGAGGTGAACGACCTGGCCGTGAAGATCGCCACGCGCAGCCATATCAAGGACGTCAAAAATATCCCGGTCGGTTTCCGGATCAAAATTTCACTCGACGATCTCACCCCGGAGTATCTGCCGCGGGACGACGAGCGGCGGATCGCCTGGGAGCGGGGACAGGCCGACGTGACGCGCCATACGAACCGGGCGCGAAGCGATAACCTTCGCGGTGTCGCGATCATCCTGGATGCCGGGCATGGGGGCCGGGACATCGGGACCTCGCACAACGGGGTCTGGGAGCACGACTATGTTTACGACGTTCTGTCCCGGATCAAGGCCCGGCTCGAGAAGGAGACCGGGGCCCGCGTGCTCACGACCATCAAAGATCTGAAGGAAGGGTACAAGATTCACGAGAGTCGCAACCTTCCCCGCAGCCAGGCCGAGGTCCTTCTCACCCACCCGCCGTTCGCGCTGCAGCAGCGCGCACCCGGGGTCAATCTGCGCTGGTATCTGGCGAACTCCTATTACCGCGCCCTCGTCGCTGAGGGGTTCGATCCGCTGAAGATCGTCTTCACCAGCCTGCACGCCGATGCGCGTCATCCCTCGGTCGGCGGCGCCATGGTGTACGTCCCGGGCGAGGAGTACCGGCGTGGACGTTACGGACACAAGGGGGCGGTTTACACGCGGCGGAAGGAAGTCCGGCAGCAGCGCTACGTCTCGTTCACGCGCTCGGAGCGTGTGCGTTCGGAAGGACTGTCGCGCGAATTCGCAGCTGTTCTGATCAAGTCGTTCAAGAAGCACGCCGTCCCCGTCCACCCCTACGGACCGATCCGCGAGCGGATCATCAGGCGCGGGAGATCATTCGTTCCGGCCGTATTGCGCTGCAATCAAGTGCCGATCGAGGTCCTGATCGAGGTGAACAACCTCAGCAACCGGGCCGACAGCCGGCTGCTGCGCGACCCCGCCCACCGGCAGAAGGTGGCCGACGCCTACGTCGACGCGCTGCAGCACTACTACAGCAAGTCAAGGAAGGCGCCGCGGTCGGCCCGCGCGCGGAGCTAGCCCGGAACTCTCACCAGGGTACGTCGCGAGACTGCGCCAATGGCCATCAGGGGGCCGGGGCGGCTCCGCCTCCGTGCGCGGCGGCGTATTCCTGTGCGTACCGGATGCGGCGGCCGAGGCTCGGGTGACTGTAGAGCAGCGTTTCGATCACCGGGTGGACGTTGTACTCGCCGAGATCCTCCACCCCGAATCGGAGAAACGAAGAGGCGGCGGCGGCAGGATCCCCGGTGACCTCGAGACCGAAGCGATCGGCCTGTCGTTCGTGCACTCTGCTGACCGAGTTCATGATCGGCGAGGTGAGGAGAATAAAAAGGTTGAAGACCAGCAGGATCAGCGGCAGCGATGCCGGCTCGGACAGGGTCCGGATGCCGAACGATGGCCGGCTCGCGATCATCCGCCGCGCCACCCGATCCACGATGAAGAATCCCGCCAGGATCAGGGGAACCAGTAAGCCGATCGTCTTCCAGATGTGATTCAGCACGTAGTGCCCCATCTCGTGCCCCATGATGAACTTGATTTCGCGGCGCGCGAAGTTCTCGAGCATCGTGTCGTACAGGACGATCCTCTGCGTTCCGAACAGGCCGGTGACGTAAGCGTTGTTGTGGGCCGACTGGCGGCTCGCGTCGACTTCGAACACCTCTTCCGCGGGAATGCCCTGATCGTGCGCCATGGCCAGAATCTCGTCGCGCAGCGCTGCATCCTTCATCGGCTCGAAGGTGTTGAACAGCGGGGCGATGAAGACCGGGGCGACCGCGACGACCAGGATGACGAAGGCGGTGCTGATCGCCGTCCCTGCGATCCACCACGCCCGGCCCAGCCGGCGGATCGCCATGTAAAGGATCAAGTAAAAGAGCGCCTGCAGGATGATCAAGATCACCAGGCCCTTCCCCCGCTCCACGAGCCACTGGGGAAGGGTCTGGTTGGCGAAGCCATACTGCTTCTCGCGGAAGAAACCGGAATAGATCCTGAGCGGGAAGGAGCAGATGAACACGAAGATCGTATACAACACGACGTAAGACAGAACCTTCCAATTCGGTCCCTGCGTCCATCGCTCGACGAGCCGCTGCATCCATCCGCCGAAGCCGGTCGTCACGATCAGGAGGAGGAGAGCGATCGTCCACGCGACGCTGACCACGAACAGGATGTAGTTCCCGTGGGAGTAAGCCTGCATGCGCTCTTCGTCCGGAGGCACACCGTCGAGGGCGTGCTCCATCAGGGCGGGAGGCAGCGGGTCATCTTCAACTGCTGGTTGTTTGGCTTCTACGGCTCCAGGATCTCCCACGGGCATCGAAACCGTCTCGATCGGCACCGAGGGAATCCCGACCCCTTCCCCCGCCGCGGCGCCGGAACCAGGCGAGTCATCCAGGAAAGCTGTGCCGAATGGCACGGATAGAATCACGAGGGGGAAGGCGAGCAGGACGAATGCTCTTCTCATCGCAACACCTCCAGGGGCACTGCGCACCGTGCCCCTGAACCGGCGCGATTATACCGGACGGCCGATCCCTCACGCCCCGGGGAATTTCACCGAGGGGGCCGTGACATCGACCGCCAGCATTCCGGAACGCTCCGATCCGGGTGCGATTCTTGACGGCCATGAAAACGCTGTGGAATAATCCACCTGCTCGTCGGCGCCCGTGCACGGCGGCGCGGCGTCCCGAACGCGGCCCCACGCAGTACCCGGACAGGCTCCTATTGACGGTTCCCGAATCCTCGACAAGGAAACGATGAAGGTTCTTATCGTTGGCGGCGGAGCGCGCGAGCACGCTCTCGCATGGAAGATCAAGATGAGTCCCCTCGTCCGGGAGCTGTTTCTGGCCCCCGGCAACGGCGGAATGGCCGCGCTCGGCGACTGCGTTCCTATCGACCCCTCGTCCATCGTCGAGCTCGCCGATTTCGCGTCAAAAATTAAAGTCGATTTCACGGTCGTCGGGCCGGAGCTGCCCCTGGCTCTCGGGATCGTCGACGAGTTTCAGAAGCGGGATATGGCGATCTTCGGAGCCAGCCAGGCTGCCGCCGAGATTGAGTCGAGCAAGGTGTTCGCCAAGGAGTTCATGGCGAAGCACAAGATCCCCACCGCAAAGTTCGACATCGCCGCGAGCGCCGATCAGGCGAGGGCCATTCTCAAGAAAAAGAAGGACGGCCCGATCGTCGTGAAGGCCGACGGCCTCGCCGCCGGCAAGGGCGTGATCATGGCGAAGAACAAGAAGGAGGCCGAGGCGGCGATCGAGGCGATGCTGGTCGAGCGCCGCTTCGGTTCGGCGGGCGACCGGATCGTGCTGGAGGAGTGCCTGACCGGCCTCGAGGCATCGCTGTTCGCCCTGTCGGACGGCCAGCGCGTGATGCCGCTCGTCACCTGCCAGGACTACAAGAGGCTGAGCGACGGGGACGAGGGGCCCAATACGGGCGGCATGGGCGGCTACTCTCCATCGGTCCACATCGATGCCGACACCTTCCGGGAGATCCTGGACAAGATCCTCATCCCGACCATCAGCGGTCTGGCCGAGGAGGGTCGGCCCTACCACGGAGTTCTCTACGCCGGCCTCATGCTGACGAAGCAGGGCCCGAAGGTGCTCGAATACAACGCGCGCTTCGGGGATCCGGAGGCTCAGCTGATCGCGGTTCGCATGAAGAGCGACATCGTTCCGATTCTTCAGGCCACGATGACCGGGCAGCTGGACCAGGTTCACATCGAGTGGATCAAGACGCGATCGGTCTGCGCCGTGCTTGCCTCCGGTGGATACCCGGGATCTTACGAGACCGGCAAGCCGATCACCGGAATCGAGGATGCGCAAAAGCATGAAGGGGTCGAGATCTTCCACGCTGGCACGAAGCGCCAGAACGGCGCGTTGGTCACCTCCGGGGGGCGGGTTCTCTCGGTCACCGCCGTGGGTCATTCCTTCTCCCAGGCCGCCAAACGGTGCTACGCGGCGGCCGGTGTCATCCGCTTCGATGGAGCCCACGTGCGGACCGACATCGCCCGCGACGCCATTGAAGCGATATCAGGGAAAGACTGATTCCCCTACCCCATCCCGCGTTCATCATCCCGGAATGTGGACCGATGCAATGGCCGGGCGCTGAGCAATCCCCGCAGGGAGCGATCACCATTTCTTGAGGGACTCCGGGATGGGTGGTACCATCTCACCGTAAATTATGAATCAGAGCATGCGCACCGCGCGCCACGATCACAGCCGGATCTTCGACCTGCTGAGGGACTACCACCGGTCCCGCGAGAACATCCGCCTGCTCATCAACATGACCGACATGAGCGACTATGAGAAGATCGGGTTCATTGATGCCTGGCAGGAGGAAATGGCCGACTATTTCGCCAGCAACGGGTATTGCTTCGCCTGCAACCGGCCGTTCGCGCGCTGCGACTGTGTCGAGCCGATCCGTGACCCCGGCGGGTTCGCCGGACGCTGATCCTGCCCCTGGGAGCCTGTCCCAGGCCCTGGCCGGGCACCTCGCGAGCCTGCCGCCCCCCGCTCCTCTGTTACAATCCGCTTTCTGCTGACCGACGGCCTCTCGAGGAAACACGCATGGCGACGTATCGCATCGTGACTCTGGGCTGCAAGCTGAATCAGGCCGATTCGTCGGCCCTCGAGGCGCGCCTCTCCCTTCTGGGGCTCCGGCGGGCGCCGTCCGGGCGCACGCCGGCCGATCTCGTGGTCCTCAACACATGCACGGTGACCGGCAATGCCGATCGCGAGGCCCGCCAGATCACTCGACGGCTCCGGCGGGCCAACCCGCGGGCGGTTCTCATCGCGACCGGGTGCTACGCCGAGCGGGACGCCGACGCCCTGAGGCGCCTTCCCCAGATCGACGAGGTGGTGGGCATGCGGGACCAGGCCGCGCGCGTCGCGGCCGTCGCCGCCGAAGCGCTCGGGATCGTGCCACCAGCCATTCAGGACGATCTCGGACCGTTCGGCGCCACCCGCGCCTGCGATTCACCGACCACTGCGGAGGGGCGAACCCGAGCCTACCTCAAGATCCAGGACGGATGCGACCTGCGCTGCTCATACTGCATCATCCCGGCCGTGCGTGGCGACAGCCGGAGCCTCGCTCCCGATCATGTGCTCCGTCGCCTGGCGGAAATGACGCTGGATGGCTATCGCGAGATCGTCTTCACGGGGGTCAACACGGGAGACTACGGCCGTGATCTCGATCCGCCCCTGCATCTTCACGATCTCCTGCCGCGGGCGCTCCGGGTTCCCGGGGTCGGCCGTCTGCGACTCAATTCCCTGGAGCCGAGAACGGTGACCGATGGCGTGATCGATCTTCTCGCGACGCACGGCGGGCGACTCGCCCGCCACCTTCAGATCCCGCTTCAGTCGGGGAGCGACTCTGTCCTGGCGCGCATGCGCCGGCCGTATCGCGTCCGTGATTACGCCCGCGTGACCGGGACACTCCGGCGGATGATCCCGGAGATCGCTCTGGGCGCTGACGTCATCGTCGGCTTCCCGGGGGAGACCGACGAGGAGTTCGACCAG
>JAPUIN010000247.1 GCA_027297005.1 Acidobacteriota bacterium | reverse complement strand
CCCGATGCGCGACGGCGCGACTCGACGGAGATGTCGTCGAACAGGTTCAGATTCCAGAGACGCCTGAACTCGTCGAAGATCGCCCGCTCGTCGTACGGATCGCCGGTCTTCAGGCGCAGGTTGTTGAAGAAGGCACTGTCGGAGACCCTGCGGTTGCCGTCGACGACGATCTGACCGAGCACCCGTGCCACCGGCTCGGACGGCGCGGCCTCCCGGGAGTCGTCCGGCGTCGGATCGAGCAGCCCGTCTGCCGGCGGCGGATCAGCGCCGGCTCCCCCGACACTGCCGCCATCGCCCGGGTCCGTTCGTCGAGCGTCACCATCCCCCCCCTCCTCTTCAACCCCAGGCTCATCCACCGGAGCTTCGGACTCATCGTCCGCAGATCCGGCGGGGTCCCCGGAGGGTTCCTTGGATGATGCTCCGGAGTCCTCCTCCGGTGGGGGTCCGGGAGAATCATCCGGCGCATCGGGGGCCTGCCCTGCAGGCGGCTCCTCGGGCTCGGGCGGGTCCGATTGAGCTGTCAAGGGTAAGGCAGCCGCCTGCGGGTCGCCCACGCCCGCTCCAGCGACGATACAGAGGAAAGCGAAAATCAACGCCCGGAGAATGAGCGTCACGTCGGGATCGATCGGTCGGGAGCGGCTGGGCAAGGGAACTCCTGGGGCGCGTCCGCGGGACTGGTGCGCGGTCGCGTCAGCGCGCCACTTTGATCGGTTCCCGGAATGCCAGCTCTTCCTGGTCGACGAAGATCTCGATCTCCCCCGCGGCTGGAAGCTTGCCGAGAATGATGTTCTCCGATAGGACATCCTCAATACTCTTCTGGATGGCACGACGGAGCGGGCGCGCGCCGTAGGAACGATCGCCGCATGTGCGGTCGATCAACCAACGATATGCATCGTCGGTCAGATCCAGCCGGATCCCCTTATCGGCCAGACTGGCATTCAGCTGTTCGATCATCAGACGCGTGATCGCCAGCAGATCGTCGTCCGACAGAGCGTCGAACACGATGATCTCGTCGACGCGGTTGATGAACTCAGGATTGAGAACTGATTTTAACTCCTTCTGGACCAACTCACGGCACTCCTTGTAGTCGGCCTGACGATCTGCCTGCGAGCGGAAGCCCATCGAGCGCGATTTCTGGATCAGGTGGGAGCCGATATTGGAGGTCATGACCAGCAGGCTGTTCTTGAAGTCGATTTCGTCTCCGAAGGCGTCCGTGATCTGGCCGTCCTCCATGACCTGGAGGAGGATGTTCAGCACATCCGGATGGGCCTTCTCGATCTCGTCGAGCAGCACGATGCTGTACGGTTTTCTCTTGATACGCTCGGTCAACTGCCCGCCCTCTTCGTACCCGATGTAACCGGGCGGCGAACCGATCATCTTGGCGATGGCGTGCTTCTCCATGTACTCCGACATGTCGAAGCGGACGAGGGCCTTCTCCTCCCCGAACAGGAATTCCGCGAGTCTCCTGGCCACCTCGGTCTTGCCGACGCCGGTGGGGCCCAGGAAGATAAAGGAGCCGACGGGCCGCCTGGGGTTCTTGAGGCCGGCGCGCGAGCGCCGAGTGGCGCGCGCCACGGCACGCACCGCCTCCTGCTGCCCGACGATTGTCCGGTGCAACATCTCCTCCATCTTCAGGAGACGATCCGCCTCCTCCTGCTTCACCGAGGACAGCGGGATGCCGGTCCATTTGGAGATCACCTCCTCGATGTCTTCCAGGGTCACCTCCTGGACCATACGGCGCTCGTCCTCCTCGCGCAGCTTGTACTCCTCGTATTTCTTCCGGAGCGCGACCTCCTCGTCGTGGTGCAGCACCGCCTGCTCAAAATCCTTCCTGAAAAGGTAATTCTTCATGCTGCTCACGGCCCGCTCGATTTCCTTCTCGACGTCCCGCATTTCGCGGCAGGTCATCCTGCGGCTCAGCTTGACGCGGGCACCCGCTTCGTCAATGACGTCGATCGCCTTATCGGGCAGGAAGCGATCGGTGATGTACCGGCTGGAAATCTTCACAGCGCCGCGCAACGCCTCCTCGGTGTACCGCACCTGGTGGAACTTTTCGTACCGCGTCCTGATCCCGTAGAGAATCTGGATCGTATCCTCCTCGGAAGGCGGATGGAGGCGGATCGGCTGAAAACGCCGAACCAGTGCCCTATCCTTCTCGATGTACTTGTGGAAGTCGCGTGGGGTCGTTGCGCCGATGCACTGCACCTCGCCCCGCGAGAGGGCCGGCTTGATGATGCTGGCGGCATCCAGCGAGCCTTCGGCCGAGCCGGCACCGATCAGCGAGTGGATTTCGTCGATAAAAATGATGATCTCGTCGTTGCCGAGGATCTCGGAGATGATGCCTTTCAACCGTTCCTCAAACTGACCCCGATACTTCGTTCCGGCCACGACAAGACTGAGATCGAGCGCCAGAATGCGCTTGCGGGACATCGAGATCGGGACGTTCCCCTCAACGATCCTCTGCGCCAGTCCCTCGACGAGGGCGGTCTTTCCGACTCCGGGCTCCCCGAGCAGCACGATGTTGTTCTTGCGGCGGCGCGAGAGAACCTGAATCATTCGCTGCAGCTCGTTCTCCCTTCCGATCAGCGGATCAAAGATCTGCCGCACGGCCATATCGGACAGGTCGCGCGAGAATTCATCGAGGAATGGCGTCTCCTTAACCCGCTTCGGCAGCGCCCTCTGCTTCCAGACCGCGACCGTGTCCTCGCGCAGCGCGTAGAGACGCATTCCCTTCTCGGCGAGCATGCGCCCTGCTGCGGAGTCCTCGACACGCAGCAGCCCCAGAAGAATGTGTTCGTCGCTCACGTACGGATGAAGCAGGCGCTCCGCTTCCTCCTCGGCGCACGCCAGGATCCTCTTCGTCTCCTCGCTGAACGGGATCTCGATCGGCGTGGCCTGCTTTTCGCCGCTCGGACCGCGCGCCTCGAGTTCCGCGCACAGCAGGTCCAGGTTGACACTCGAGCGGATGAACAGGTCACGCACCAGATCATCCCCCTCTTTGATCAGACCGAGGAGAAGGTGCTCCGACCCAATCACCTTGCTGCCCATCTGGCTGGCCTCGTAGCGGGCCAGGAAGAGGATCTTTTTCGCCTTTTCGGTGTATTTTTCGAACATTCCCTAAGCTACACACCCATATGGATTTGAACTATCTCTTCAGAGAGAAGCCCGAGAGGTTCCAGACGAATCATTGTACCGGGCACCCCCGGAGGTCGTCAAGAAACCACCCTCGATGCGCAGCACGCGCGTGCAGGTCGACGCGAGCCGCGCGTTGTGCGTGACCAGCAGGGTGGTCATCCCGCGGCGGCGATGCAGGTCGAGCAGCAGGTTGAAGACGATCGCGGCATTGCGCTCGTCCAGGCTGCCGGTCGGCTCGTCGGCCAGAAGCAGCGACGGCGCCCCGGCAAGGGCCCGCGCGATGGCGACCCGTTGCTGCTCCCCCCCTGACAGCTCCACCGGGCGGCGCTCGAGATGAATGGCAAGGCCCAGTTCCTCCAGAAGGGAGCGCGCCCTCCTCTCCGCATCCCCCCGATCCACCCCGCGGATCAACAACGGCATCATGACATTCTCGACGGCGTTGAACTCCGGCAGCAGGTTGTGAAACTGGAAGAGGAAGCCGAGTTCGCGGTTCCGGTAGGCTGCGCGATCGGCGGCCGGCGCGGCCGCGATGTTCCGCCCCCGGAACAGGATTGATCCGGCGTCGGGACGATCGATCGCTCCGATCAGGTGCAGGAGCGTCGTCTTGCCCGCCCCCGATTCCCCCAGCACCGCGACCATCTCACCGCGTTCGATCGAGCAGTCGAGCCCGCGCAGCACCTCGACCCGCCGCTCGGCGGGACCGAACCCCTTGCAAATCCCCCGGCAGACGACGAGCGGGCCGCCGGTCGGGCTATTCATAGCGCAACGCCTCCGAGGGATCGAGGCGGGAGGCTCGCCACGACGGGTAGAGCGTCGCGAGGAACGACACGATGACCGTGAGGGAGGCGACCATCAGCACGTCGAGCGGCCGGACGTGGAAG
>JAPUIN010000246.1 GCA_027297005.1 Acidobacteriota bacterium | reverse complement strand
GATCCGTTGATGCCCCGGCCGGTAGCCCCAGCGCGCGCCGTCGAGCAGATAGGGGACGCGGCTCATCGACTCCGCGCCTCCCGCCAGGACGACGTCCCGAGACCCCGCGGCGATGCTCTCGTATGCTGTGAGGATCGCACGGAGGCTCGACCCGCAGGCCATGTTGATTGTGTAAGCGGGGGAGCTATCGGGAATCCCGGCGCGGTGCGCAATCTGGCGGGCAGGGTTCGGTCCGACCCCGGCCGATCGGGCGTTCCCCATGAGCGTTTCTTCGACGTCGGTCGGGCTGATACCGGCGCGCTCGATGGCGGCCCGCGCGGCGATCCCCCCCATTCGCGGAGCCGTCAACGAGGACAGGGTTCCACCGAACCGGCCGATTGGCGTGCGGACGGCGCTAGCGATGAAGACTTGAGGGGATTCAGACATCCAAATTGTCCCGAAACGAATGTGTTCGCGTTCCCGGTTATACCACAGAGGTCGGGGCCTCACCAATCATTGACCCACCGGGAAGTCCAGAAGCCTGTCCGGATATCGCATGGGGCCTGGAGCGATCATGCCCGAGGTGCACGTTGACTCGCCGCGCACCCTCTGGTAATTTCCCTGCCCCATGAGACCGCGGTCACAGCTTCCCCTTTTCCTCGTCGTCCCCCTCTCGATCGCATTCGTATCTGTGTCGGTATCGCCTCTGCTCGGTGCCGAGCAACGGCCCGTCCTCGGGCTCGGATACGAGTATGATCTGAGCGGCGCGCGCGAGGAGTTTCTGCTTCCGAATCCGCTCGTCGACCCGTCGATCACTCCGGATCACCCGCTCTACGTGCGCATCAGGGCGCCGTGGAGTCTCATCGAACCGGAGCCGAACCGGTACGCCTGGGCGGAGATCGATCGGGTGATCGATGCCTACCGGGTCGCCCACTTCGAGGTCATCCTCTCGATCCACGGTACGCATCCCGATCACACGCCCGACGGGCGGGCGCCGACATCGACCGCCGGGGACCCGCTGAGGGCCTGGCTCAATCTCACGCGCGAGGCGGCCACCCACATGCGGGGCCGGGTGCGCTATTACGAGATCTGGGAAAATCCGAACCTCGAGCCGGGGTGGGGCATCGATGCGATCGCCGAATATGCCTACGTGCTCAAGAACACCTCCATCACGATACGGTCGGCCGATCCCGAGGCCCTGATCGTGCAGGGTAGCCTTGCCCTGCCGGTCGGCGGACTCGAAAAAGCGCTTGCGTGGCAGGAGGCGCTGTACGGTCAGGAGGTCGCGACCTATGTCGATGTCCTTCCGGTGCGACCCGATCGTGAGGTTCCGTTGGCAGATGCTCTGTCGCAAACCTATGAACTTCTGCTGAATCACGACCCCTCGGCGCAGCTGTGGGCCAACTCCGTCCAGCCTGCGGGGGGGAGCGATCTGGAGCGGGCCGCGGACCTCATAGCGCGCTTCATCGCTGGGCACGGGGAGGGAGCGTCGGTCGTCAGCTTCGACCTCGAAGCGCGCCCGGACGGGCGCGTCGAGTTTCCGGGAGTGTTCCTCGATCTGCACAGGCTGTTTCTTCCCACTTACAGTCTCGTCCACGGCGCGCAGATCCCTTTCCTGCCGCGAGAAGAAGACGGGGAACGCCCGGATGACGTGATCGCCTACCAGTTCTTCGACGCAGATTCGTTCCAGGGCCTGATCGGATTTGTCGCGTCGCCGGCCCCATCGTCCGGAGAAGCGCGCCTTGTGGTCAACACGGCGGCGGTCCGGGGGGCCGTCGTGTACGACATCGTTGGTGGCGTGGCGGGACCGGTTCGCGGGATCGAGCCGGACTTCAAGGCCAACACCACCACCATCCCCGTCGCCCTCCTGCCACGACCGCAGGTGCTTCAGTACGCGCGCGTCCCGATCGAAGGATTCGAGACCGATACAGAGGAAGTGGCCGTGCACGACACGGGCCTGATCACGGCCGAGGAGGTGATCGCCGAGAACCAGCGCTTCATGGCGGATCAAGATCACAGACTCCGCAATTATCGAGCGGACGGCCGGGTCGAATACCACTACAAGATCTCCGGCAGCAACACGCTCGACGTGGCGACCGACAACAACTTTTACTGGGATGAGACGACCGGTGCCGAATGGGAGCAGCGTGAGCTGTTCGTGAATGGTGTGCGCTGGAAAGGGAAAAAGATTCCGGAGCTGCCGCTCATCCAGCCCGAGAAGGTCATGACGCTGCCGCTCGACATCCATCTCAACAAGGACTACAGATACGAGTACGCCGGAACGGACAGGGTGGGCGAATATGACTGCCACGTCCTCGAATTCGAGCCGATCGATACATCGCGGTCGCTGTACTCCGGACGGATCTGGATCGAGAAGCGCACGTTCGCCCGCGTCAAGCTGGCGGTCGTGCAGCATAACCTCGAGCCGCCCGTCATCTCCCACGACGAGAGGGATTACTACGGCCCCGTGGCCGGACCGGACGGCACAACCTACTGGCTCCTGCAAAGGGTCGAAGGGCAGCAGATTTTCTCGGTTGCGGGGCGGAACCTCGTCGTGCTGCGCGAAATCGACATGTCCGGGTTCCGAATCAACGATCCCGGCTTCGAGAATGCGCGGCAGGCGGCCTATGAATCGAGCCGGATCATGCTCAGGGACACCGACCAGGGCTTCCGTTACCTGGAGAAGAATGACGAGGGCGCGCGGACCGTCAGGGACGGCACGACGCAAACGACCCTGTTCGGACTGGCCGGCCTGT
>JAPUIN010000245.1 GCA_027297005.1 Acidobacteriota bacterium | reverse complement strand
TTCAACTCGTCCGATACGAACATCATCGCCACATCCGACCGATCGATGCCGCAGAGATCGGCGAGAATCTCGGTGTGCCCGGGAAAATCGCGCCCAGAGAGCCTCAGAGCCTCCTTGCTCAGAGGGGCTGTGGCCATGGCCGCGGTCGCTCCGGAGCGGATCAGGGCGACGGCCTGCTTGACGTACATCAGGGCGGCCCTCCCCCCCTCGGGCGTGGGGCCCGGGGTAGCCGGTAGGGGTCCGGCGGAGCCCATATCGAAAAAAGCCGCGCCGTCTTCCCACGTATCGAGGGAGATGTCGTCCCCCTGCTTCGAACCCCACTCCATGAATCCGGAGCGTGAAACCTCCCGCCATGCGGCGGGATTGCCCGACATGCCGGATGGCATGGTGCTCGCTTGCTCGAGTAGCAGGGTCCGATCACCGATCAGAAGAGGTCGGCAGTGGCGCAGAACCTCGGCGTCACAGGCGGCCTTCAACGACACCTCGGGCCCGACCCCCAGGGGGTCACCGGTCGTCACGGCAATGATCGGTTTCATTTCTTAATTGATACTGCGGGGTGGGGAAGTCGTCAGATGCCGTCGGCGCGCGGTGGCTTCCTGTCCCCGAGCTCCTCGGCCTTGTACATGAATTTCACGCAATCCTTCATGACCATCAGGTTCGGAGCCCCGATCCGGTTGACCTTGATGCAAGCGCGGTCGTACCACTCGATGATCCCGCGGATCTCCTCTCCATCCTTCATGACCACCACCATCTGGGTTTTGCTGTTCATCTGCTTCAGATAGTAGAAGGCCTCGGCATTCGTCTGCTCCTGGGGGGATTGTTTGCGCCTGGGGAGGCGCTGTGTCATTCGGTCCTTCAGATCGGAGAGATTCGGGCGGATGAGGCGGCGGTTTCCATGAACCTCACTCCGTCGATCGGCCGCGACTCCACCCCCGCTCCTGACATCCGTGCTCAAGCGACGCATTGAACTGAAACCTCTCGCCGACTCCGCTGGTCTTTCACGCCGAGCGGGACGCCGGTTTCTCGTGACGTATTGTTTGTTTCCGACTGAATTTCACTTCTCCAACATCGAAGCCTGGACGAGTCCACAGACTCCACACCTCAGTCCCACTTCGTGCCGGCTTTTGTGGCTGTCGGTAGTTTGTACTCGCAAGGTCATCCTAGCACAGGTCGACGGACCTGCCAAGCGGTCAATCCCGTCGTTCCTGCTCCGGAACCTGCGTGTCCTTGAGCGGAGAAACCACCAGGTAACGTTCGTATTTCGGCATCACCTTAACGTAGCTGTCCTTCCAGAGCTTGCGCACGTATCGATCGAACCGCGGCTTGAACTTTTCCTTCCGGATGATCTCATAGATCTCGTCCTGCACCTCTTCGATCGGCGTGACGATCTTCGGCGTTGACTCCTCGAGGCGGGTGACGTGCAGTGAGCGACCGGTGTCGATCGGGTCGCTGATCTCCCCAGGCTCCATCTTCATCACCACCCGGGCGATGACAGGATTCAGGTCGGCCTCCGCAAGCGGGCCGAGCAGTCCACCCGCCTCCCTCGAGCCCGCTTCCGAGCGGCTTGCGATCAGGTCGAGGAAATCGGCACCATTGCGGGCCTCCCTGGCGATCTCCGCTGCCCGAGCCATCTCATCATCCCGCTGGTCCGGTTCGTAAAACAGCACGATCTCCCTGAAGGTGATGGTCCTCGGGGTGACGTACTTCTCGGCGTGCGCGTCGTAGTAGGCCGCTGTCTCGCGGTCGCTCACGCTGATCTTCCGCCGGACATCATAGTTGATGATCTCCTGCGGAACGGCCACGCGGACGAGCTGGTCCTCGAGATCCGCCTGCGTCAGTCCCTGATCGGCCAACAGTCGATCCATCTCCTCGTCGCTTTCGATCTTCTGCTGCTTGCGGAAATCGTCGATCAGACCTTCGCGCACTTTATCGATGTCGAACAGCGTCTCGGCCCGTTCGACCAGCAGCAGCTCGGTGATGAGGTTCGCGAGTAACGTGTCCTCCGCCGCGCGGAGATGTTGATCGAGCTCGGCACCGGAGTATTGCCGGTAGACCTCCTGAAGAATGTACTGCCCGCGCTCTTCAAATTCGCTCTTGGTGATGATCCGATTGTTGACGCGCGCCACGATCTCTTCCACGATCGCCGCCCGGACGGGATCGCCGATCAGGGCGCAGAGAAGCAGGAGGGATGGGACCAGAGCGCGGCGCCGTGCGCCGCGCCACTTACCTGAACTCACCCACATAGTTGAACGGAAGGATGGAGCGATTGACTCGGATCTCCGTCGCCTCCTTGAGATCGGCGATGAACCGGCGCAGAGCATGCTCCCCTTTCTGCTGAAAGAGCTCGATCTGCACGCGCCGACGGGTCTCGCCGGGATCCTGATCATCGGCATCGACCTTGCGCACGAGCTGGAACACGAAGAACCGACGCGCATGCTCCATCACCGGACTCACCTCGCCCTGCGAAAGGGCGAAGATCGGCTCGCGGAGATCCACCGGCAACTCGGCCTCCTCGTAGGTGCGTGTCTGGCCGCGATCCGGAGCTACGGAGTGCTCCTGCGCCAAGTCCTCGAATTTCGAAGGGTCTTCCGCAAGCTGGGCTCTGAGCCGTTCCGCGAGCATCCTATCATCCACCAGAATCTGGCGCAGGGCAACCATGCGGGGTGAGCGCAGCAACTCCGGATGTTTCTTCAGATAATCGTCCACCTCTCCGGGCGTCACCTGCACCTTGCTGAGCACCGATTCGTCCTTGACCTTTTGAAGGATGAGACTCTCCCGAACGCTCCGGCGGAACGCTTCCTTCCCCTCGGGCCCGGCGTCCGCCCCCCCCTCGGTGATGCCGATCTGGGCCAGGTAGGCGTCCACCTCCGCGTCCGAAACGACGATCTCCATACTCATCGCCGTGGCGAGCAGAAGACGCTCCTCGAGATACTGATCGAGCAGCCGGCTCTTGATCGTGTTCTCCTCGTCCCCTTCGGCGAGATCGGCGATCGCGATTTCGGTGAGGTAGCGTTCGAATCCCTGGTACGGCAGCGGCTCCCCGCCGAGCACTGCGACGACCTGCCCTGCTGCGGCGGAGCCCTGCTTCTCGGCGGCGGCGCGCTGTCGCCGCCCCTCGCAAGATAGAAGCAGAAGCGCGAGAAGAATAGCCGGAACGCAGAGAGCGCTCCTGCCCAGAATCCGGGAACGTGACGTCGTTCTCACCTGTCTCCGATGGACGGCATCATCGTGGAAGGGTGGATCTCGCGGCGGATGCTAGCACACGCCCCGAGGGCCTGCAATAATTCGCGCACCGCCTCGATCCGGCGCCGATCGCCCGTTCGGCCTGCCTCCCCCAGCTCGGCCCTCAACAGGCCGCCGGGCGTGATCTGGATTCCGGGACGCTCGGAGGCGAGGGTGACCAGGCGTTGCGGATCAATCGGCGATTCCTCCGCGAAGCGCACCTGTGCCCGCCCCCCGCTCACGTCGATCGAGCGGATGTGCAGCCGATCGGCCAGCAACCGCAACGATGCAAGTCCGAGCAGGTGCTCGGCCTGGATCGGAAGATCCCCGTAGAGATCGCCGATGCGGTCGCGGATCAGCCGGATCTCCTCCTCATCGGTGACCGAGGCGATCTTCTTATAGAGCACCAGGCGTTCGCTGAAGTCCGGAATCGCCTGCTCAGGGATACGGATGTCGATCCCCAGACTGATCTGGGCCTTGTGCTCCGGCGGGGGCGGCTCTCCCTTCACCTCGTGCACCGCGCGCTCCAGGAGCTGGCAGTACATATCGAACCCGACGGAGGCAATGTTCCCGCTCTGCTCAGCCCCGAGCAGGTTGCCGGCTCCCCGGATCTCCAGATCCATCGCCGCGATCCGGAAGCCGGACCCGAGTTCGGTGAACTCCTGCAGCACCTTCAGCCGACGCCGCGCGATCGGCGTCAGGGCAGCCCGCGGCGGCACCATCAGATACGCGTAGGCTCGCCGATCGGATCGTCCCACTCGGCCCCGCAGCTGGTAGAGCTGCGCGAGTCCGAAACGGTCAGCCCGGTTCACGATGATGGTGTTCACCCTCGGGATGTCGAGACCGTTCTCGATGATGGTCGTCGACAGGAGGATATCGAATTCCCCCTTGAGGAATCGCACCATGGTCCGCTCGAGGGTCGCCTCGTTCATCTGGCCGTGGGCGATGCTGACCCGGGCTTCGGGCACGAGCTTGTTGAGCAGTCTCAACATCGAGCCAATTGAGCTCACCCTGTTGTGCACGAAGTAGACCTGCCCTCCGCGTTTCAGCTCGTTGCGCACCGCGGCGGCGATCATTCCTTCGCGGAACGGAGTGATCGCCGTCTGAATGGCGAGACGGTTCTCAGGCGGCGTCTCAATGACCGACATGTCCCGGATGCCTGCCAGCGACATCTGCAGGGTCCGGGGGATCGGCGTCGCAGTCAGCGTCATGACATCGACGTTCTTCTTCATCGCCTTGATCGCTTCCTTGTGAGCGACGCCGAAGCGCTGCTCCTCGTCCACGACCAGGAGCCCCAGATCGCTGAACCGCACATCTTTCGAGAGCAGCCGGTGCGTGCCGATCAGGACATCGATCGATCCCTTCGCGACCGCCTCCAGGATCTTCTTCTGCTCCTTCGGGGATCGAAACCGGGAGAGCATGTCGATCGAGGCGGGCCAGGATGAAAATCGCTCGCGGAAGGTGTTCAGGTGCTGAAAGGCGAGCACGGTCGTCGGGCAGAGGACCGCCACTTGTTTACCGTCCATCACCGCCTTGAATGCGGCCCGCATGGCCACCTCGGTCTTGCCGAAGCCGACGTCCCCGCAGATCAGTCTGTCCATCGGGACGTCCGATTCCATGTCGGCCTTCACCTCGCGCGTCGCCTTATCCTGATCCGGCGTGAGGGGGTAGGGGAAGGCGTCTTCGAACTCCCGCTGCCACGGCGCGTCGGCCGAGAAGGCGATGCCCCGAGCGGCCCGCCGCGCCGCGTGGAGCTCGATGAGGTCCTTCGCCATCTCCTCCATCGCCACCCGGACCCGCTTCTTGGTCCTCTCCCAACCGGGTCCCCCGAGGCGATCGAGCCGCGGCCGCGGTCCGCCCATTCCTGAGTAGCGCTGTACGAGGTCGAGCCGATCGGTCGGGACATACAGCCTGTCCCCCCCTTCGTAGGCCAGCAGCATGAAATCCCGCTGTGCGTCTCCCGATCCGACCCGGGTCAACCCGGTGTACCGCCCGATGCCGTGCTCGACGTGCACCACGAGATCACCGATCTTGAGATCCCTGAAATCGGGACTGAATGCGGCGACCTTGCGCCGTTTCACCTCCCGTTCGATATGTTCCCCGAACACCTCCTTCTCGGTGAGGACAAGCAGCTTGCCACCCGGGAGGTGGAATCCCTGCGAAAGGTGGCCGCGGGCGATCTGTAGACGACCCCGGAGGAGGTCCGCCAGCTCCCCTCCGGACGACTCCCGCTCCAGAACGTCCGCCGTCAGGCCGTACTCGGCCAGCACCTCGGCGAGACGCTCTACGTGTCCCGAACTCTCCATCAGGAAGAGCGTGGTCGTCCCCTCTGGCAGCCCTTTCAGATCGACGGACAGATCCTGAAGGCGCCCCCGGTATAGGCGGGCCGGGACACAGGGGATCCGCCGTAGAGATGGCATCTCCCCTTCCTCGAGAGCGAGTTCGCTCAGGCGCAGCCCCGCGCTCCGCACGCAAACCTGAAGAGCTGCGCGATCGAGCAGCAGATCGGATGGCGGAGGCATGCCGAAATCTTCCGACAGGTCGAGGCTGGCGTACATCTCGACGTACACCCCCTCGAGATCGGAGAGGATCTGGCTCTCCTCCCAGCTCGCCACGATGGCGTCCGCAGCGTAGTCAAAGAGCGAGACCGCATCCGGCTCGACGACGCGTACGCACGCCTCGAATCCCGAGAAGTGCCTGCCCGACGCGAGCGCTTCGATCTTCTCGGAGAGATCGTCATGTCCGGTGAGCGCGTCGAGAAGCGCGGTCCGCGGCCGCTCCGTCCGTCGATGCTCGAGCGCCTCCCGCAACCGGCCCAACGCCTCGGCGTCCCAGGGAAATTCTCGCACCGGCGGAACGACTGCCCGCGCCACCCGGCCTGTCGATCGCTGCGTCTCCGGATCGAAGATCCGCAGCGATTCGATCTCCACGTCCCAGAACTCGACGCGGATCGGGCCGCCTTCTGCGGGAGGAAACAGGTCTATGATGCCACCTCGTCGCGAGAATTCCCCCAGTGTCGAAACCAGGTCGACGCGTACGTATCCCGCCGTGATCAGAAACTGGGAAAGATCGTCAGGCCGCAACGGCTGCCCCTCGACCAGCTCGAGCTGCGAGGCGTCGAAGCGCGGAGGAGGGGCGAGCGGGTAGACCAGGGCCCGGACCGGCGCCACGACGATCGTCTGTCCGTCGCCGCGCAGGGCTCTGAGCGCCTCGACCCGGTCGCAGGCGACTTGAAGATGCGGCTCCATCTCCTGGTAGGGATCCGCTTCCAGTGAGGGAAACGAGAGCACCCGCGCCGAATCCCCAAGGATGGTTCGCGTCGTGAAGGCGAGATCGCGCCTGAACTGCTCCGCTTCCTTCTCCCCCGGAGCCAGCAGGATAAGCTTTCCGGAAGGGATGCCCCGGAGCAGGGAGGGAATCAGGATGGACGAGGCCGCGGCGCTCAGGCCGGCCAGCGTGATCCGGTCGTCCCCGTCGACCATTCGGTCCTTGATATCGCGGAGCGCCTCCTCGTGACGGATCAACTCGAGCGTCGATCGCAGGGCGTCGCTCATGCACTCTTCCCTCGCCGACCGTCGTTTCCTCGACGGGCACGGCGCGAGAGATCGGTCGTCGAGCGCCCGCGCACCAGAGGGACCGTCACCACCCGCCCGCCGGCCGCTTCGACGGTCACCCGGCCGACGATCGTTGAGCGACGGTAGTCCCCTCCCTTGACCAGCACTCCGGGAACCAGTCGTGCGATCAGCCGGGCCGGCGTCGCCTCGGCGAAAGGGACAACCAGATCGACGACGCGCAGCGCCGCCAGCATCTCCATCCTTTCGTGAAGCGGAATGATCGGCCGCCCGGATCCCTTCAGCCGTCTGACCGACGCGTCGCCGTTGACTCCGACGACGAGGACGTCGCCCAGTGCCCGCGCTTTCTCCAGCAGCGTGAGATGGCCGACGTGCAGAAGATCGAAGCAGCCGTTGGTGAACACCACGATCTTCCCGCGACGCTTCATGCGGGTCACGATCGACGCCGCCCGCGTTGCCGAGGCGACCTTGCCGCCCGGCATGAGTCGCCGGCGTTTCGTGACCTCAGTCTTCACGAGGCGTCCCCAGTCCGACCAATCGCGCCGTATCCCCCGCGTCGATCGCGCCACACGACGCGCAGGATGTCCTTCACCATGTCGGCCGAGTCGAGCACGGCGTTCACCTTCGTTCCCGGCGCATCGCGCCAGATCACCGGGATCTCGGCCACCCGGATTCCCGCCTTGCGGGCCAGGTAGAGGATCTCCACATCGTAGGCAAACCGCTCGATCCGGGCCGCCCGGAACAGCGGCAGGACGTCCTCGCGCCGCATCACCTTGAACCCACACTGGGTATCACGATACGGAAGTCCGGTCAGCGCGCGGACGAATCTGTTGAATACTTTCCCCATCACTTCCCGCCATGCCGGCTGATGCTTCTCGACCTTCGACGTCTCGAGCCCCCGCGATCCGATGGCGATGCCGCACGTGCCCGATTGCACCGGATTAAGGAGCGCCGGAAGCTCCTCGATCGGGGTGGAGAAATCGGCATCGCTGAGCAGCAGAAACTCCCCGGTTGCGCTGAGCACCCCGTGCTTCAGGCTGTATCCCTTCCCCCGGTTGCGGCCATTGCGCAGCAGGCGGATCGTCGAATCCGATCCTCCCGCAGTCCTGCGTGAGGCGGCGAGTTCCTCCACGATCGCGCCGGTCCGATCGCCACTTCCATCGTCGACGACCAGGATCTCGGCACCTCCATCGTACGTCGCGAGGTAATCGATCAGACGCTCAAGGCTCTCGGCGATCCTGCGCTCCTCGTTGTAGGCGGGGATGACGACGGAAAGTTTGGGGCGCGCCTGCATTGTCACGCTTTCGGACGGCCTGGGGGCGCCGCCTTGACACCGAGGGCAAGGCGTGGACCCGTCCGCCCGCGGTTACGCCGGCTCGTCCGGTCCGGTATGTCGTGCGACCTGAAGACGGCTCAATGCTTTCTCGAGCGATGCGCGGGCGCTATCGATCTCTTTGACCTGACCCCCGTCGCCTCCGCGCAGGCGATCGAGCGCCCGATCGCGCGTCTTCGCCGCGCGCACCTGATCAATTTCCTCGGCGCGCTCCGCGATCTCCGCCAGCACGCTGACGCGGTTCGGCAGAATCTCCGCGAAGCCCCAGGAGATCGAGAAATAGTGGTGAACGTTCTTCTTCCGGTAAACGAGCTGACCGATGCCGAGAGTGGTCAGGAGCGGAGCGTGCCCGGGGAGCACGCCGAGGTATCCAAGGAGACCGGGCAGCATCACCTCGTCGACCCGATCGGCGACAATCCGCCTCTCGGGCGTGACGATCTCGAGATGAATCGCCTCGGGAAGCATCGTCTTAGGCCACCTTCTTCATCTTCTCGGCCTTGGCGACAGCCT
>JAPUIN010000244.1 GCA_027297005.1 Acidobacteriota bacterium | reverse complement strand
CCGTGCCCCATCCTGTGCCACAGTAATGCGGTGCTATCCGGTACGACACAGAATCGGCATATTGAAATTCCCGTGTAAATAGCGCCCTGCGCGGTGTTCAGAGGGGGGGATTATCGATCCCGAACCAAGTGCGCTACCAGGCTGCGCTACGCCCCGACCTTGTTTATTCTGTGGTACTTACGTGTGTCTCCGTGATCCCATTACGACCCCTCTCAGGGCTTCGGGGAGCAGTCTGGGGAGCAGTGACGATCCCGGCCCCCTGAAGGGTACTCTTAATCACCCACGTCAGGACGTAGCGGTCGAGCGGTTCGCCGATCGGACAGCACGAAATCTGGCCGGAGATGCCTTGTAACACGGGCCAGAATCCCGGTCAACCTCGCGCCCAGCGGAATCGAGCGGGCCTTCCCGGTTTTCGACTTGTTAATCCGGATCGCCTCTTCGTGCCGGCCCATCTGTCCCCACCGGAGGTCGAACCCCGCCCGAGCCTCAACCCGCTGGCGAGGAGGCGGTTCCGTCTCGTGATTTGTCACGGCGACATGCCGTGTCTGATTTCGGCTCTCGATGCTACGATCGGTGTCGTCTCAATGGACAGGAAGGCCATTTTCGCGTAAAACGTGAACCAGGATCACCGTCAACTTTCACCGGTCAGCGGGAGATAGCCTGGGGGGGGAGGCTGATTGATGACAACTCCCAAAGAAAAGAAAGCAACATCAGACAAAGACAAGACCAGAGCGCAGCTACTCGAAGAGGTCGATCTCCTTCGACAGCAGCTTGCTGACCGGGAAACAGCCAAAGGACACCGCGAGCACTCGTACACACACGCACCCGTCGGTCTCTGTTATTTCGACAGAGACATGCGATATCTCCAGATCAACGACTGTCTCGCCGCGATCAATGGACTCTCCGTGGAGGAACATCTCGGGAAGAGAATCCAGGATGTGCTCCCGCAGGGTGCGGTCGGTATCGTCCATCGGCTCCGCCAAGTGATCGAAACGGGCGCGCCTATAATCGAAAAAAGCGCCTACATCGAGACCGCTGCCCATCCTGGAGAAAAACACCTCTACGAATACAGCTGCTATCCAAGCAAATCCGAAAACGGCACGATTCGAGGGGTCAGCTGTCTTGTCCGGGACTTGACCGACTCTAAGCAGACGCGATCCGACGAGATTCGCTTCCACGAAGTGGTCGAGCACGCCACGGACGGCATCATGATGATGAGCGAGGACGGGATCATCAGCTATTTTAACTGTGCCGCCGAGAAAATGTTCGGTTACGCACGCGACGAGGTGATCGGCTTGCCCATGACGATTCTCATGCCGAAGCCCTACCGGAAACAGCATGAGGCAGGTCTGAGGCGCAATCTGTCCACCGGCCAATCCACGGTGCTAGGTATCATTCTCCCACTCGAGGGGCTCCACAATAACGGTACGGTCTTCCCAATCGAGCTGACTGTCAGCATGTGCCGGATCGATGGGCGCCGCGTCTTCACGGGAATCCTGCGTGATCTCACCGAGAAAAAGAAGATCGAAGAGCGCCTCCATCAATCCCATAAACTCAAGGCACTTGGCGCCCTGGCCGGTGGTGTCGCGCATGATTTCAACAACCTGCTGATGTCGATTATCGGCTATGCCGCCCTTGTCCGAGATGACTTGCCTTCCGGAGACAAGCGAAAAGATAACATTTGCGAAGTGTTGACTGCAGCTAACAGGGCCGCAGGTTTAACGAGGCAGCTACTCACCTTTTCCCACCGGACGCCGACGGATCTGCAGAATATCGATATCTGCGATTTCTTGAAAGGGATCGAGAGCCTTCTGCAGAGGACAATTGGGGAGGATATCCACCTTAGTATGACCGTCCCAAGCCAGTCACTCTGCGTTCGTGCGAACCCAGCACAGCTGAACCAAATCGTCCTGAACCTGGTAGTGAACGCGCGTGACGCTATGCCACACGGCGGCAGTCTGAAGATCACGGCATCCGTGGCGGATATCGAGAGCAGCGCCGAGCCCGAGTCGCCCGTCGCTGGCCGCTACATACGCATCGACGTTGTTGACTCGGGCGTGGGCATGGACGACACCACAAGAGCTCATATCTTCGAACCTTTTTTCACGACCAAAGGCGCCGCCGGGGGCACGGGGTTCGGACTGGCGATCTGCTACGGCGCTGTGAAGCAGCTTGGTGGCACCATCCAAGTGGACAGCGATGTCGGCAATGGCACGACATTTACTCTTCACCTGCCGCTGTACACCGGGACTGCCGAGCAAGATTCTCCTCGCGGCGTGGATCGTACTGATCTCATCGGCGATGAAACTATCCTGATCATCGAGGATGAGGGGGCGATCCGACAACTTGCCGAGCGTACGTTGCGGCAGTATGGCTACAACGTGCTCATTGCCGATGATGGAATCCATGGGATGAAATTATTTGACGCAAACAAAGAAATCATCAGTCTCGTCTTCTCCGACATCGTTTTGCCACGAGGCAATGGTTTTGATATTGCCCAGGAGGTCCGGCGCCAACGCCCTGATGTCGCGATACTGCTTACGTCGGGGTATACAGATCGGCGAATCGAGCTAGAATCCGACGAGTTTCCTGTCTTCTGGAAACCCTACACGCCTGAGGAGATGGTTCGCCGCATACGTGCGAGTCTCAATGATCGTGCCTTAACCGTCGGAATTGATGTCGCCGGTGCCACGGTGCTGATCGTGGACGACGACGAGCAGGTCCTTGGGATGCTGCGCGCTATGCTGGAGCAGATTGGGTGCAGGGTGTTCGAAGCAGCAGATGGAAATGAGGGGCTCAAGCACCTCAGAGAAACCGCCTGCGACGTGGTGATCACGGACCTTGTGATGCACGGAAAGGAGGGGACTGAGGTCTGCATGGAAATCAAACGAGAGTTTCCACAAACCAAGGTTATCGCGATGTCAGGCGCCCCTCAAGCGGTCGGCTATCTCTCTGTTGCCCACAAACTTGGAGCCACGTCAACTCTGCACAAACCATTCACGAAGGACGATCTGCTCATGGCCTTAAGCCATACACTCAAATAAGGGGCGACCAGCGACGTCGTGGCGCGTGGTCGAGCGACGATAGCAAAAAGCTCCCCTCATGTAGGGCTCCATGTCATTTAGTGGGTGTTCTATCCTAACGATGCGCGAGCGCGTCCGGCTGCTCCCGCTCCTCGGGTTCGATTTCCCTCATGAACAGATCGTGCCTACCTAGGGAGTGGTCACGATCAGGCAGGGAGCCTCAGGAGTAACGATCTCACTTCAATTGAGGCTCGGCACTTCTGTCTCCCAAGATCTCTTGCCCGCTAAGTTAACCAGACCCTTGATCGATGGTGAGAGGCCAACCGAGCGAGGCCGCCGTTCATCCCGCGGCAATCCGAGGGATCTTATGGAGGGCCTGAGAAGGGGCCAATCTCTCAGACGGTACTTCCGCGCGATCCCTTGACAGCAGGACGGCACGCTGGCTAGGCTGCCCTCTCCGGCATCATTCAAAGGCAACGCTGAGGAGAACTGAAATGAGATTCGCGCACGCCATGATCCGCGTCCGGAATCTGGAACGGAGTATCGGCTTCTATCGGGATCTGCTCGGGCTGCGGGAGACCGGCCGGAAGGAGATCGCCGACGAGGCGACCCTCGTTTTCCTGTGCGACGAAGATGAGCGGCGGGTCGTCGAATTGACCCACAATAAGGATGGGCGGAGCTACGATCTCGGAGATCAATTCGGGCATCTCGCCTTCTACACATCCGATCTGGAGGGCGTGGTCCGCGACGTGGAGCGGCGGGGACTCCCCTTTCGGCGATCGAGGCCGGAGCTCAAATCGCGATACATCTTCGTGAAGGATCCGGACGGCTACGACATCGAGATCCTGCAAGGGTGAGGGGATCATGAATCCTCATCTCAATCTCGAGGATCTGCTCGCCCGGCGCCGGGCGTCGGGTGAAACATGGATGGAATTCCTGCGGGTTCCCGCACTGAGCATCGGCCTCTACGTTCTCGCCGACGGCGCCGAGGACACGCAGGAACCGCACACCGAGGACGAGGTGTACTACATCGTGAGCGGCCGTGGATTAATCCGGATCGATGGTGAGGACCAGCCTGTCGGCCCCGGCTCATTGATCTTTGTCCCCGCGCGCGCCACACACGGGTTTCACACCATCAGCGAGGAGTTGACCGCCCTGGTCTTCTTCGCTCCGGCCGAGGGTTCGGCCGCCTGAACGCCGTCCCCATAGTGAACACAGGCTCCATGAGGCTACGGATCCCGTTCCAGCGCCCGCTCCATCGCCTCGCGGACGGACGGGTCCTTCTCCCCCTTCAGTGAACGCTCGATGGCCCGGCGTCTCGAACCTCCGGCGCCCCCCTGGCCCAGGGCCCATGCCGCCGTTTCCCGGATCACCGGTTCGGGATCGGACAGAGCGTCTCCGGCGGCGTCGAGGGCGCGCCCATCGCCGATATTCGCCCCGACGATCAACGCATTGCGCACCAGCCCGGACCGGCGTGGCCTGGATAACGCGCTGTCCGCGAACCGATCTCGAAAGGTCTCTTCGTCGAGGCGGATAAGATCGCTGAGATCACTGTCTTTCAGTGAACCGTCGTCGAGGAAAGCCGCATCCGGCGTTGGGTCGACCTTCCGATTCCACGGGCAGACCTCCTGGCAGACATCACACCCGAAGACCCAGTCGTCCAGTTTCGGTCTCGATTCGATCGGGATCGATCCGCGCAGCTCGATGGTGAGGTAGGAGATGCAGCGGTTCGAGTCGACGACGTACGGTTCGAGGATCGCTCCGGTGGGACATTCGTCGATGCAGGCCGTGCAGGTCCCACAGTGGTCGATCACCGGTCCGTCGGGAGGGAGATCGAGATCGGTCAGGATCTCGCCGAGCAGGAGCCAGGAGTCGCCGCGCGGCCCGATCAGGTTCGTGCTCTTGCCGAACCACCCGAGCCCGGCCCGGGCGGCCAGCTCTCGTTCGAGCAGCGGCCCGGTGTCGGTGTAGGCCCGGGTTTTCGCGCCCGGGGCCTCGTCGCGTAGGAACGAGGCGAGCAATTCGAGCCGATCTCCGAGAACCGCGTGGTAGTCCCGGCCCACGGCATACCGAGCGACGTGTCGCATTGCCCCCTGCTGTTCGTCCCGCTCACCGCGATAAGGCAGGTAGGAGATGGCGACGACGATGGCGCTGTTCGCCCAGTCGAACCGTGATCTCGGATCGATCCTGACGGCGGCGGTCCGCTCCATCCATTTCATTTCCCCGGCGTACCCCGATGCAAGCCAGCGCGTGAGCGCCGCACCATGGTCGGAGGCATCAAGAGCCGCGATGCCGATCGCGCCCAAGCCGAGCTCGCGCCCCCGCTCCTTCAATCTCCTTGCGATCCCCGCCGTGTCCATGCGATCCCCACCGTCTTCATCGGCCCGACCTTATCGATTCCCGGATCCACCCCGAATCCGGACGACGACGTTGCCGGCGTCCTCAACGATCAACCCGCTCGGCCTGACGACGCCTTCGAGCTGGTCGAGAGCCCACGTGGCGGCCGATTCACGATCCGGATGGACGACCACGTGCAGCAGGCGCGCGGTCGATGGCGGGATGTCGCGGCTGACGATCCCGATTCGGACACCGCGCGTATCGGTCAGACGGCGCAGGCGGACGGCCTTGTGATCCCCCAGGCGGTAGCCCCGCTCCCGGATCTGCGCCAGTGTATCCGACTCGGCATTCGAACGCCGAAGGATCTGAAGGAACCGATCGATGCCGACCCCATCCGGACAGGCCGCGTCCAGCAGAAGAACGCCGCCTGTCCGGACGACCGCCTCGACGTTCTTGATCCCCTTGTCGGCCTGGTAGAAACTCCGATCCAGGGGGGGTGAGACGATAGAAACGAGCAGATCGAGCGGCGCGCGGATCTCGTGGAGGAACGTTTTTCGAACCGCAGGCAGTGCACGTCTCAAGGTCTCGAGCGGTCGACCGGCGACGCATCCGACCAGGCGCGTCCCAACGAGCAACTGATTGACCGCAAACAGATGCCGTTCCGAACGTTCGAGCGCGGAGATGACCGCCGCAATCCCCTCGAAGACCGGATTCCCCGCGGTGCGGAGCGGATCCGCCCCCTCGAGCGTCGCTGACTGGTGGTTGTCACGCAGATCGTTCATCCCCATGAGCCCCACGGTGAAGGTCTTGTGGGCGCCGGTGACCCCGGCGAAATAGTGAGGTTCCGTGCTGCCAATCGCGATTGCCCCGGCGCTCTCCACGATCCAACGGTTCAGGCGGAACGACTCGATCGTGG